>CAYZPL010000149.1:0-3241 GCA_964480415.1 uncultured Candidatus Izemoplasmatales bacterium | reverse complement strand
CTTCTGTCGTTGATCAGGGTGGTCAATTTTCCGTCGGAAAAAGTCCCGGCTCCACCTTCACCGAAAAGTATTGAAGCGTTCTCTTCGAATTCTCTGGTCTTCAGAAACGTTTGCCAGGCTTTTGTCCTTTGCTCGACATCATATCCTCTTTCCAAAATTAACGGTTTATATCCCAGTTTCGCCAATAAGTAGGCGGAAAAGATGCCTGATGGCCCGAATCCAACGATCACCGGCCTATTCTTAAGTTTTTCGGTTCCCGGTATAGGTTTGACATATTTGTTTTCGGGTGTCTCCGAGATGTTTCTGTTATGTTTCTTGAGCAGGAATTTCTCGTCTTTGTATCCGATATCTATGTTGTATACGAAATGGACATTGTCTTTGTTTCTAGCGTCTATCGATTTTCTGCATATCTTGATTGTGGTCAGGTAATCGTTCCTCAATCTGTACTCTGAAACAACCGATTTTTTCAAATTGGCTAATTCCGATTCTTTGGTTATGGCCTTGTCCAAAGCAAGTTTGAGATTGGTTATCCTTATCATAATCTCTCCAATGTCGTATTTCTGGTTTTTATATTATGCTTTTCTTCCATATTGATACCAATTCATCAACACCAAACCTGGCATTCGCCGGAGATGTGGACGGAAGATATTTGTATGGCAGTTCTATATTCTTGTTATATTTAGTATAAAGGTCATATGCTTTTCTTCCATTGAGGAAGATTTTTCTGACAGTTGTCTTTTCAATCAACTTCTTGATGTCAGTCGGAGTTATATTCGTTATCGACGAGTCCTGCGATCCGACAATATCACAACTTTCGATAACATCATAGATGGCAATTTTATTTTTTCTGAGTAATTTCTTTTTGATTTCTATATCCGGGTTGCAGAAATCATCGTCATATATCTTGGACAAAACTGTCCAGAATCTGTTTTGCGGATGCATATAGTAAAATGCTTCCGCTCTGGATCTAACGGAGGGAAAACTGCCCAATATCAGAATTTCACTGTCACTACTGATTACCGGACCGAAATAATGGTTTTGTCTTTTGTCAAAATCCCCCAACGTATTCACCTCTTATCATATTGATTATATCATGATAATTCTGAACTTTCGTAACCTTTTACGATTCAGTTGTAAAATATAAATGCAATTAGTTGATAATGATTGTGATGATTTATGAAAGGAAAGCGTCGATTTATATTTTTAATTGTTCATATTTATTGTAATTTTACTATCTTTTTATTATAATTTTTATCGAGAGAGGATGATTAACATATGATAAGTGAAAAACTATTACAGAAATACGCCGAACTAGCAGTAAAAGTCGGTGTCAATGTACAAAAAGGACAAACTCTGTTTGTGAATTCTTCTACCGAAACGAAAGAATTGGCAAGAGCTATCGCAGAGGAGGCTTATAAAGCCGGAGCCCGTAAAGTAAGCGTTAATTGGAGAGATGAGTATGTTGGAAAAACCAAAATGACATACGCGGATGACGAAGAATTGAAGCATGTACCTGATTGGCACGTCGCGAAATACAAAGAATTCATCGCGGAAAAGGGTTGCAACATCAGCATCGGTTCCCCGGTTCCAGGACTTAACAACGATGTCGATCCGCAAAAATTGCAGATTTCATCAATCTCGGTCAGAAAAGCCATGAGTTTCTTTAGTGATTTCATGATGACTTCGCAAACTCAGTGGAGTGTGATCGCAGCACCTAATCCAGTATGGGCTAAGAAAGTCTTCCCTGACGCTTCGCCTGAAGAAGCCGAAGACAAATTGTGGAACGCGATTCTAGAGGCTTCCAGAGTGACGGAAACTAATGATCCCGTTGAAGACTGGGACAAACATAACAAAACTATCTCGGACCACAACAAGATTCTCAACAGTTACAGATTCGATACACTCTATTTCAAGAACGGTCTCGGAACCGATTTATCTGTGAAGCTGGTTGAAAACCATATCTGGGCAGGCGGTACAGAACATACACCAGAAGGTTTAGCTTTCAACCCTAACATTCCGACTGAGGAAAACTTCTGCATGCCTTCCAAATTCGGAGTAAACGGCAAGGTTGTAGCAACAAAACCGCTAAACTACCAAGGCAAACTAATCAAGGATTTCTGGTTGGTGTTCAAAGATGGAAAAGTTGTCGAATACGATGCGAAAGAAAACAAGGACGCGCTTAAGAACCTGCTTGAACTTGATGAAGGTAGTTCTTATCTCGGTGAAGTGGCTTTGATCAGTTACGATTCACCGATATCTAACACGGGCATTCTTTTCTACAATACCTTGTTCGACGAGAACGCTTCATGCCATCTGGCGCTCGGTAGAGCCTATACCATCAATATCGAGGGTGGAAACGACATGAGTATCGACGAACTCAAGGAAAAAGGCTATAACCATTCGATGGCACATTCCGACTTCATGTTCGGTAGCCCTGACCTTTCAGTTATCGGCAAGACGAAAGATGGCAAGGAAGTCGTCATCTTCAAGGATGGCAATTTCGTGATTTGATAAGTTAACAAAATAAAATCAGATTGTCTTTTGGACAATCTGATTTTTTTCATATTCGAGATAATTTATGGTTGACTTCAGGAGGATATCTTCTGATGAATTCATCAGTTATCCTTAGCAATTCCTCGGATAAATATCTTTCCAGAGTATCGTAATAGTCATCAGGCAGACCATAGAAGGCTCCGGCGATAGCTCCAGTTATGGCAGCGATCGTATCGGAATCCCCACCGACCGAAATTGCGTTTCTCATCGCATCATCGAAACTGTCTGATTCGTAGAACGCTTGTAAAGCGACCGGCATCGTTCCCTGACTAGATACGTCGAAACGATACGTCATTCTTATTTTATCAATAGTAAAACCGACTTTATAGTAATTCTTTTCGATATAGTCCTTGATTTCTGCTTTCTTGCGACCTTCTTTCGCCATGAAGACGGCTATCGCGGTGGCTTCCGCCGCTTTCAGTCCTTCGGGATGGTTGTGCGATATTTCCGTTACTTTTTTTGCCAGCATCTTCACTTCTTCCATGTCTTTTCCGACTATCCCACAAGCAGAAACGCGCATCGGGGCTCCGTTTCCATAACTGTTATACGGTTCTGGATTCTTAAGTGTGATCCACCTTCTAAAATGGCCTCCGTAGCCACAATCAGGATAGTGTCTTCCGATCTTTTGCATGTTAAAGATGGCCTTGTTCGATAAATCGGAATAAACTCCGTCACACTCCATCAACGC
>CAYZPL010000148.1:0-3246 GCA_964480415.1 uncultured Candidatus Izemoplasmatales bacterium | reverse complement strand
GGAACTTCTGAGTGCAGGTAACGACCAAACCCAAAAAGTTGAGGAGATAATGTCGCAGAATCTGATCTTTGTGACACCTTCGACCGAAAACGAAGATGCCATCGATCTGATGAGAAACTACGACTTCCAGTTGTTGCCAGTCGTCAGTAAAACCTCCGGTAGACTGTTAGGCATCGTCTCGTTCGATGACATGTTCGAAGTGTTGAACAGCGAATCGGATGCGGATTATTCGAGTTTAGCAGGTTTGACGGAATCGGCCTTCGAAGCCGATGAATCTGTAAAGAGGACAGTCAGAACCAGATTACCTTGGCTGATTATCCTGCTTTTCGTAAATATCTTGACAAGCTCGATCATCGCCGGTTATGAAAGTGTGCTGATCGCTTTGCCGATGCTAGCCGTATTCATGCCGCTGATTTCCAGTATGGCCGGCAATTCAGGCACACAAAGCCTCGGCGTGATCATCAGACTGTTCGCGACCAATCAGCTGGAACGAAGAAAAGCCATACTCAAGCATCTCTTGAACCAATTGTTGACCGGTATTGTATTGGGAATAACGATTGCCGCATTTATGTTCATCCTGGTAATCGTCATCAATACCGTCAGAGGACAGGATATCACGAGTGGACTCAAATTCGCAGGTGTCGTGTCGATTTCGATGACAATCGTCATGATCGTCGCCACTGTCGGAGGTGCACTCGTGCCATTATTCATAAAACTCATCAAGTTGGATCCAGCTGTCGCTTCGGGTCCTTTTATCACGACCATGAGCGATATAATTTCCATATTGATATATTTTGGATTGGCTAGTCTCATAATCCATACTTTGTTATAGAAAATTAAGAGAGGAGGAATATCATGGAAGAACTGTTCGATGAAAATCGCGAGTATCAAAGCGAAATCAAATCCATAATCAAGCTTAATCTCAACGATAAGAATTTTCAGGAAATCCTGAAAGAATTCCATATGTACGATATATCGCAAGTGGTAATCGCACTGGAGCCTGAAGAAATAATCGCTTTTTTCGGTAACCTAACTCCTGATTTTTCCGCCTCGATAATCGAATATCTTGATGAAGACCAAGCACAGGAACTCATCCAACTTCTGGATGTCAACCTCGTAGCCAAGATCATTTCCAACATGGATATCGACGAAGCCGTCGATTTGTTGAAACATCTGGGAAATGACGGCATCAAATATCTGAGAAAAATCGAATCCAAGAGACGAAAAGAAATTGCCAAACTGATGACTTACGAAGAGGACGAAATCGGTGCTTTCATGTCCGACAGTTTCATCAGACTGAAACAAGACATGAATGTCAAAGAAGCGATGAAAACCGTGGTCACGACCGCTCATGACACCGATTATATCTCCATCCTTTATATCGAAGCAGAAAAGAAGCTGGTCGGCTACTTGAAACTGAAGGATCTGATTGTTGCTAGAGCGACTGAGAAAATCGCAGACATCATGGAAACACGTTTCGAAAAAGCCCTCCCACATGATGACAAAGAAGATGTCGCACTGATCATGCAGGAGACATCGGAATCATCGATTCCGATCGTCAACGAAAACGATGAACTTTTGGGCATCATCACCCATGACGACCTGATGGATATCATCTCCACTTCACAGGAAGAGGACTATAACAAGTTCGCGGCCATCGCCGAAACCGAAATCGATATCAGGTCATTGAATCTGAGAAGGTCGGTGAAAGGTAGGTTGCCTTGGCTGATAGTCTTGTTGGGTTTCGGAATGATCACTTCCATCATTCTCTCGTTATTCGACGCCAGACTTTCTATGACCACGGGTGGTATCACCCTCGCATCGAGACTAGCGATCTATCTGCCGCTTTTATCCGGTATGTCTGGTAATTCCGGAACACAGAGCTTGGCGGTCATGATCAGGTATCTGACCAAAAATCCCGAAAGGGACAGAAATATAATGTTGAAGCATCTGTGGAGGGAATTCAAAACCGGTTTCACACAGGGTCTTCTTATGGCGGTACTTGTGTTCGCGATGGTTAATATCACCACACTTGCGACAAATAGCGGTGTGATCAACCATACGAATTTCGTTTACTCAATAGTTCCTGCCATGTCGATCTTCATCGCCTTCTGTCTGTCGACGACCAACGGAGCTTTGATACCGTTGCTACTGGAAAAGATAAAAATCGACCCTGCGGTAGCATCGGGGCCGCTGATTTCGACGGTGTCTGATATAATAACACTGTCGATATACTATTCACTAAGTTTAGTAATTTTATTACCATTATTCACATAGAAAGGATTCATCAAATGGATTTAACAGGAAAACAAAAAAATCAACTCAGAACACTTGCAAACTCACGCCCGGTGATGTTCCAGATCGGCGTAAGTGGATTGACTGACAATCTCATAACAAACATATTCGACAATCTTCGGAAACATGAAGTGGGCAGGATTTCGGTCTTGAATAGTTGCCCGCAGGAATTACCGGAAATAATCGCTATCCTTGAAAGTTACGGGATCTATATTGTCGCCAAAATTGGCAGGGTTCTCTTGATGTACAAAGAAAATAGAAATCTTAAAGATAGGATCATATTATGAAGATACTTGTGACGAACGACGACGGATACAAAGCCCAAGGGATCAGATTACTCGTGGAAAAGCTGAAGAAATATGGAGAAGTCTTCGTTGTAGCTCCGGACAAACACATGTCCGGCGCTTCGGTTTCGAGAGCGTTTTGGGACAAGATGCGCGTCTATCAGCATGAAGATAACGTATATTCCGTGGACGGAACGCCGGCTGATGCTGTCGCCCTCGCTTTGCATGGTCTGAATTTCCGGCCTGACGTCGTCATTTCCGGTATCAACAATGGTTTCAACATCGGAGCGGATACGGTCTACTCAGGAACAGTCGGGGCCGCGATGGAAGCTTTGAAGGCGCACATACCTGCAATCGCTTTTTCGACGGACTGGGATCATTTCGAACATGCTGAAAGAGATTTCGACAAAGTCATGAAATTCATAATCGATAATGATCTCATAACGGATAAATACATGCTCAACGTCAATTTTACATCCCGAGAATTCAAGAAATCGAAAGGGATCATGATAACCGATCTGGGTTACAGACCGACTGAACACTATTTCATTTCTGACGGAGAATTCTACATCACAAAACGTTCTTTCATCGAATTCGATTTTGTCGAGGAGACAGATCTTTATGCCGTAAACAATGGCTATATCTCGATCACACCTCTCAAATTTGG
>CAYZPL010000147.1:0-3260 GCA_964480415.1 uncultured Candidatus Izemoplasmatales bacterium | reverse complement strand
TATGATCCAGACGTTTCTTCCCAGCAAAGAGAAGATTGTTGGGAATAAACGATATATTTCCGTGTTTATGCATCTTTCACAATACTGCGGTGTAGAACCAACCATCAAGAAAGAATGAATCTCGCCATTTCTCGTCCATGAAGAAATCGGAATCGACAAATGGAAGACAATTTGAAACTGTGACAGATTTGACTCTGTCTCCGGCTTTGTGCAGATTCAGCATGAATTCCTGTGGTTCAGCACCTGCAGAACCGACAACGATATGAAAATCGCTTTTAACCAAATCTATTATTTTTTCGATACTAACATATTCAGGATTTTTCATTTTGACCTCTTTTCCACTTGGATCAAGGGAGAAAAGAATTCTCCCTTTTTCCAAATTGATATAAGTGAAATTTTACTCAGTTTAGCAATTGATTATGTAACTCATTTTAAATAATAAAAAGTTTTTTGTCCACAAGAATCCTTGAATTAATTTCCTGCTAAAATCGAGTCGATTGTTTCGATCGGTTTGATTGTTACCCATGAAGCAACATTGTCAGTTACTTCACCTTTTAGGAATGCCATAGCTTGAGTACCCACACGTAAACCATTTTCATAATCTACGATGACGCCAAATGGCAGATCAACTGGAGCTTCTTCCATTGCGTTAATATAATTAGCCCAAGTCAAATCTTCAGTTCCAACACGTTCTAATCCGACAACAAATGTCGCCGCTGCGATCCAACCTGCAAATGCATATGCATTAGCGGCATAGTCTGTTCCGACTTGTGCAGCGAATGTATTGTAATCATCTGATAAAGTTCCGTCAGAGTTGTAGATGTTGATCCAAGCACTTGCATATACATCGAAATTGGCCAATACATCTTGTACTCCAGCCAACCAAGTTGCATCAGCGTTTACATAACTTGTAATTACAGCAGCTGTGCTACCTGCAGTGTTCAAAGCGTTGATTGCTGTTGCAGCTGGTGTTTGGTTTGCAGCCACAATTATTACATCGCAACCTGCAGCGACCATGATTTGTGCAGCTACGCTCATGTCATCTGATGCAGGGCTGACCTGTGCAACGGCTGCCAATGTGAGATTCAAATCGCTGGCGCGTTTTTGAATTCCATGCAGCATTCCTTTACCAGCATCATCATTTGAATAAATGACTCCGAGGCTTGTAGCTGATAAATCAGATATCGCACGTGCTACCATTACTTCGCCCTCTGCATCATAGATAGGTTGTACCGGGAAACTTGCTCTTTCATTACCGGTTGCATCCGGGTTATAAAGAATACTAGCTCCTGTAGCATAGTAAACTACTGGAATACCAACTTGCTCCAAGTATGATTGAGTTGCCGTAACCGTGCCAGTACCAAAATGTCCGACAATTGCGAAAACTTTATCGTCTTCTACTAATTGTTGTGTATAAGTCAATCCTTTGGCGCTGTCGAACTGATCATCATATTGAATGTAATTAATTGTTCTGCCGGCTACTCCGCCATCACTGTTGATCATGTCGAAATATGCTTGCATACCAGCTTTGAATGGTACACCGACAAATGCCAATGCTCCACTTGTAGCAACAGTGTTACCGACTGTAACAGTCGTGCTTGTAACACCTTGTTCATAAGTAGTTGTTGTAGGTGCGGCAGTCGTAGTTGTAGTTGTTGTAGGTGCAACGGTTGTGGTTGTTGTGCTTGCAGCAGCTGTTGTTGTAGTCGTAGTTGTTGCTCCGCATCCAACAACGGCTAACACTGTAACAAATGTTACTAAAATCATTAATAATTTTTTCATTTTTTCTCTCCTATTTAAAAATTATTTTTATTTTTATTAATCTGTATTACCCAGATTTATAAACTATTTTCCCAAGTAAGCTTCAATTAAAGTCGAATCGTTTGCCAAATCCATGGCCTTTCCTTCGCGAACAACATTACCTACTTGTAATACATATGCGTAATCCGCTATTTTCAATGTCTGCAATGCGTTTTGCTCTACGATTAATACTGTCAAACCTAATTCTTTGTTTAAATTTTTTATGATCTTGAAGATATTTCTTACGATGAGAGGGGCTAAACCCAATGAAGGTTCGTCCAAAATCAAGAGTTTTGGTGTGCTCATAAGACCTCTGGCAATAGCTAGCATCTGTTGTTCTCCACCAGATAGAGAGACGGCGGTTTGTTTTTTCCTCTCTTCCAGAATCGGAAAATACTCGTAAACTCTTAATAGGTTATTTTCTATCATCTCCTTGCGAGTAAGTTCCACCTCATCCTGATTGCCGTACTTTTCCAGTAGACGACCTTTGAGTAATGTCTTTTTGACATGCGACTTGGTTGTTGTAAAGGCTCCTATCATCAGATTTTCATATACTGATAATTCTCCAAATATTTGCCTGCCCTCCGGTATATGGATAATTCCCAAATCGGTGATTTTTTCAGCAGGAAGCTTCGTGATGTCCTGATCTTTGAAGATTATCATTCCGCTTTCAGGTCTGACTATTCCCGATATTGTTTTGAGAAGCGTGCTCTTTCCGCCTCCATTGGCACCCAATATACATGTGATCGAGCCTTTTTCAACATTTATATTGACTTTTCTCAGCGCCTTGATCGCTCCGTATGAAACATCAAGATTTCTTATTTCGAGAAATGGATTCAACTCTGTTCACCTCCCAAATAAGCTTCTTGAACAAACTTGTTCTTGGTGATATTTTCCGGTGTGTCCATTGCGAGGAATTTACCAAAATTGATTGCGCAAACTCTGTCACAAAGATTCATGACAAACCCCATATCATGTTCAATCAGGAGAATTGTCACTTGATACTTTTCTTTGATACCTCTGATAATCTTTTCCAATTCTTCGGTTTCTTGGTCATTAAGACCAGCGGCCGGTTCATCCAGGATAATCAATGTCGGATCACTCATCAAAGTACGTGCGATTTCGACTTTCTTCAAGATTCCATATGGTTGCCCCTTAACGAAGAACCCCTGGAGATGGTCAATGCCGAGAAAACTCAGTATTTCCATGGCTTTGCTTCTCATTTGCGTTTCTTCCCGACGAACTTTCCTCGTATGGAATATGTGGGATATTATTCCCGTTTTATATAGGTGATGCGCTCCTATTAGCAAATTGTCCATAATGCTTAAGTCGGGAACGAGTTCTACATTTTGGAAAGTTCTCGCCAATCCCTGATTCACGACATCGGTGACCTTAATATTTCTCAGGTCGACCTGATCTTTACCTTTAGGTGTAAAGAGTATATTTCCTTCATATTCTTT
>CAYZPL010000146.1:0-3290 GCA_964480415.1 uncultured Candidatus Izemoplasmatales bacterium | reverse complement strand
TCCGTTCGAGACAAAGAAACGATATATCGCCGGGAATGAATAACCGATAAGGCCCATGATCGCAAGGAAAACACCTGCGATCACGATATATACCACATGTGGAACGAGATATTGTCTGCGGACTTGTCCGCCGATAAAATACGATGCCAGAAAGAACCATATCGGAAACAGCGAGATCCGGATGAAATTGATGACGTAATAGTCTACGAAACCGATCATATATCCCAGTAATATTGATAATACTGCGCTATATAGGATTACGCTCAATAGACTTTTCGCTTCGACGCTTTTCCAGTCTTTTTCAATGTTATTCAATGATTGATACTCCTGTCATGGCTTTAGGTTGAGGCAAGCCCAACAACTTGAGCATTGTCGGCGCCACGTCGCCAAGATTTCCGCCTGATCTGAGTTTCAGGCCTTTTTTTGTGATGATGAATGGCACAAGATTTGTGGTATGTGCCGTGAACGGTTGCCCGTCCTCGGTAAGCATTTTCTCACAGTTTCCATGATCGGCCGTCACAAGTGCTATTCCGCCTTTTTCCAAGACTTTCGATACAACTTGGTTGACGCAGTCGTCGACTGTCTCGACAGCTTTAACAGCCGCCGGGATGACTCCGGTATGTCCTACCATATCGCCGTTTGCGAAGTTGAGGATCACGACATCATGGATGTCCTTGTCAAGTTCCTCAAGCAAGTCTTTGGTAACTTTATATGCGCTCATCTCCGGTTGCAGATCATAGGTCGCGACCTTAGGCGAATGCACTAAAACCCTGTGCGCGTTTTTGATTTCCTTGTCGACGCCACCGTCGAAGAAGAATGTCACATGCGCGTATTTTTCGGTTTCCGCGATTCTTAATTGATGTAAGCCATGTTCGGCGATGTAATCTCCGAACATATCAGTCAAATCATTCAATCCGTAGGCGATGTCGCCTTTGACTGAATCCGCATATTTCATCGTGCAGATATAAGTCAGGTTCTTTGGAGCGTGCGATGTGTCCAGTTTCCCTTCAAGGAATTCGGGATTAGTATAAGCGGTTGAAATCTCGATCGCTCTGTCAGGACGGAAATTCATGAAGATTACCGAATCGTTCGATTCGATGATGCCTTCTTCGTCCACGACAAACGGGATGATGAATTCATCGGTCACGTCCTTTGCATAAGTCGCTTCCATGCCGGCTACTGCAGTATTGAAGTGCTCTGCTTGGCCGCAAGTCATGGCATCGTACGCTTTTTGAATACGGTCCCAGTTCTTGTCTCTGTCCATCGCGTAGTATCTTCCCGATACAGTCGCGATTTTACCATAATCAAGCTCTTTCATCTTCTTTTCCAGATCTCTTATATAATCGATTCCCGCATGTGGGTCGGTGTCTCTTCCGTCCATGAAACAATGGACGTAAGTTCTTTTGACCCCTACTTCTTTTGCGGTTTCAAGCATAGCTTTGATATGGTTGATATGTGAATGGACTCCACCATCTGATAAAAGTCCGTAGATATGTAATTTTGAATTGTACTTCTTGACGTTGTCGAATGCTTTCACATAAGCTTTGTTTGTCTTGAAATCTCCATCTCTCATTGCCTTGTTTATTCTGGTCAATGATTGATATACTATCCTTCCGGCACCGAGGTTCATATGACCGACCTCGGAATTGCCCATCTGACCTTCAGGCAAGCCAACAGCTTCTCCTGATGCTTCAAGTGTGGTATTCGGATATGTCTTGAACAATCTATCTAAATTAGGGTGTTTTGCCAGCGAATATGCGTTACCAGGACCTGGTTTCGCAATACCGACTCCGTCCATAACAATAAGCACGATTGGTTTCTTCATTTTATTCTCCTCAATTATGTTCTCCTATGTTATTATACAACTTTCAGGAGTATTTTTAAAGAATAATGATTACCCTGTAAACCCTTTCATGTTTAAAAAACATATATAATTATTCTTTATATTTGATATAATTAGAGAGAGGTGAGAATATGTCAATCTCCAAGTTAGAGAAACTTGCAAAGGTATTGGAAGCCAAAATCAGTCAAGGTGATATCAATTATGCCGTTCCCGATTTATGGAACGCCTGGGATTATAAGGGCGAGGAACTGAAGAAAATACCTAGTCAGGAATTATTGGTAAACCCATACAGATTCTATTCTGAAATAATAAAATCATATATTTTGCCTAATAAAGGCAAAAACAAGGACTACAGCACATCCCTGGCAAAGACATTGGGTCAGAAGATGCCAAAAGATTATCAGGGAGGGGACTGGGTCAGAAAATCCGTACTCTATTCGACCATGATCAGAACCAGCTCGGCTTGGGATCATGACCGTTCTTTTTCACTGGACACGTCAAATTTCAACGGTCTCAAGGAAACCGGCACTTTCGTGAAGATGCTTGCGCTTCTTCCGTTACTGATCAAGATGGGTGTGGATGTATTATACCTTCTACCGATATCGAGATATTCCCGTAAGGATAAAAAAGGTGAACTTGGTTCACCGTATGGTATCGCCTCATTCTTCGATCTTGATCCGGATCTGAAAGAACCTATGACCGGAAACAAGATGACCGTCGAGGAGGAATTCCAAGCGCTGGTGGAAGCTTGTCATATTCTTGGAATCAAAGTGATTATCGACATAATCCCGCGTACAAACGCCGTGGAAAACGAATTGATCAAAGATCATCCTGATTGGTTCTACTGGATCAAAGCTAGTGAATCCGACAAATACAGAGTACCTTACGTTGACGGAATGCCAAGCACCATCTCACCGACACCGGAATTGATGGACAAAGTCTACCAATCCGATGATGTCAAGAGACATATCGCAATGTTCCAGAAAAATCCGAAAGAGATAAATGCCGCAAAATTCGCTGAAATCATCGCCAAAGGCAAGAACATAAGCGAAGAAATCCAAAAAGCATTCGACCTGAAGATAGCTCCGGCTTTCTCAGATCACATAAACGATGTCCAACCACCATGGACGGATGTCACATTCTTCAGGATGTTTCTAGACCATCCTCAAGAGACAAGCAAATACCTGAAAGATAAGAAGACACCGCCATATATCCTGTTTGACACAATCAAAGCGAACCTGTTCCCGGGCAAGAAGCCTAACATGGAACTATGGGATACCTTGGCGAACATAATTCCTCATTATCAAGAACATTTCGGTATCGATGGCGCAAGGATAGACATGGGACATGCCTTGCCGATCGAACTGCTCAAGATGATCGAGAACAAAGCCAAAGAGAACGATTCCGACTTCGCCTTCATCGCCGAGGAGATGAATCCTGACAATGC
>CAYZPL010000145.1:0-3291 GCA_964480415.1 uncultured Candidatus Izemoplasmatales bacterium | reverse complement strand
CAATCTGTTGGTAATATGATTTCTTTCATAGACAATCACTTCACCCGGTCTCAAAACGATCGTGTTGGCACCATCGTTCCATTGCTCTCTGTCGGAAGCGACGGAATCATCACCACCGCAAGTTATCAGGGTGATTTCCCTACCAAGATATTTTTCCAGGATTTTGTCCAGCTGACCTTCTACTTGTACGACTTTCAACTTGTTCTTCAATTCTTTGTTTCTCGTGACTTCGAAAAGCCTGATAGTATTCCTGAAATCGTGATGTACCAGGAACTTGTCGTAATCCAACTGCGTCAAAACTGTATCTAAATGCATGAAGGCTCTGCTTTTAGGTATATCGAAAGCCAAAACTATTTCATAATTCGTCTTGTTGTAATAGAATAGATTCTTCGCCAGTTTCTCGATTCCCGCCGGGTGGGTCCTTTCGGAGACACCCACCGCCAATATCTTGTCGGACAGGACAAGGATGTCTCCACCCTCGATGGTAGGAGTCAGATAACGGTCATAGAAGTGCGGAATTTCCGGATTTCCGTAGACCGGATGATATCTGAAGATATATTCTCCATAAATTGTTTCACGACTTCTTGTCGTAGAGAACATTTTCGATATCGAAACTCCATTGGATATAATTGAAAAAGGATCTCTAGTGAAATAAAGGTTCGGCATCGGGTCTGTCACAAACGGATAGTCTCTGATGTAGTCAGTCAAAGTTCTTTTGACAAAATTCGGAATATCCACTTTTCTGATCCCTGCCATGGTCATCCTCACCATTTCCTTCGTGTCTTTGAAAGATTTCAGGAAATTGAAAACAACGATCTTCAAAGTCTCGCTGGTGACATTCGCCTCATCCAGAAATTGTTTGATGAACCGCTCCTTGATCTGATCGGAAATATCCAAAGCTTCCGCAACCAGATCAACTAAATAAAGCACTTCCACGCCGTTATTGCGAAAAACATCCGCAAAAGCGTCGTGTTCTTTTTGTGCCAGATCCAGCCAAGGAATATCATCGAACAATAGTTGACTCAACCATTTCGGAGTAAGATTCTCCAATTCCTTTCCTGGTCTGTGCAGCAATACTTTCTTCAGTTCTCCAATTTCTGATGTTACATTCAATAAGCTCATTAAAAACACCCCGTTTTATTCCACCGGTTCGAAGCTCGCGGTAAAATGTCTTAATATCGGTGACTCGTATGTGAAACGGACACCTTTTATCTGATCTCTTCTTTTATATACTCTGATTAGACATTCGGCAACATACTTCAAATGCTCGAATGTGTAGGTTCTTCTAGGAATCGTAAGTCTCATGAATTCCATTTCCGCCTTGATGTTCTTATTTGTGTCGGGATCTCTTCCCATCAATAACGAACCGATTTCGACCGCTCTGATTCCGCCTTCTAGATATAGTTCGTTGCAGACGGCTTGCGCAGGAAATTGATCGTATGGTATCTTGGGACACATCGCTCCGCAATCCACGAACACGGCATGTCCTCCGGTCGGATATTGGATCGGGATTCCCGCTTCTTTCAAAAGGTCGCCAAGATATCTGACTTCACCTATACGATATGCCAGATAATCTTCGTCCAAAGCTTCTTCCAAACCAACAGCCAAAGCCTCCATATCTCTTCCGGCCAGACCTCCATATGTCGGAAAGCCTTCCATAGGAACGATCCTCGTCTGGCACTTCTGGAATAGTTCAAGATCGGATTTTATAGCTATCAACCCACCGATATTGACCAACCCATCTTTTTTCGAGCTCATCAGGAAGATATCAGCTAAGTCGAATACCTCTTTTGCGATTTCTCTAACCGTTTTGTCTTGATATCCTGCTTCTCTCATTTTGATGAAATATGCGTTCTCCGCATATCTGGCACCGTCGATAATGACAGGTATGCCGTTTTTCCTTGCTATGGCAACAACTTCTTTCATGTTGGCGATTGATACCGGTTCTCCACCGGCCGAATTGTTTGTGATGGTCATGATGATTCCGGAAATATTCTCTTTGCCCTTATCGGAGATGATTTCCTGCAATCTGACAACGTCGAAGTTGCCTTTGAACGGATGATAGTTCGCCAAATCGAAACATTCTTCGCAAACACAGTCGATCGCTCTTCCTCCGGCGATCTCTACATGGGCTCTGGTCGTGTCGAAATGTATGTTGGAAATGAAATATCTACCTTTTCTCGCCAACAATTCCGGAATTACAATCTGTTCTGCACCTCTGCCCTGATGTGCGGGCATGATGTATTTGTATCCCGTGATTTCCCTTACCACTTTTTCCAGACGATAGAAACTTCTTGAACCGGCATAGGCTTCGTCGCCTTGCATGAGTGCACCCCATTGGAAATGACTCATGGCTCCGGTTCCTGAATCTGTCAATAAATCAATAAAAATGTCTTCGCTTTTCAGTTTGAACGGATTGTATCCCGCTTCTGTCAGACTCTTCAGTCTCGCTGCTTTGTCAATCAACCTTATCGGTTCCACCATTTTGATGCGCCAGGGTGGCAAGGCATAGTTATTCATCGATATCCTCCTAATTAACTCAAGTTGTTGGATTTAGTGACAGAACGCACACAAAAAAAAGGCTGTTTTATCACCACTTCAATTTTTTTCAAAAGTTATTTTCTCTACTAATATTATACAATACATTTTGATTAAAACCAACACAATTCGGCTAAGGAAATAAAAAAGGCGATTATTTCACAATAACCGCCCATCTATATTATTTTTTGTTTCTTGGTGTGTATTTAGTATGCAACAGATGATGAGATTTATGACCAAGAGGTTTTTCCAGATATTCGTCATAAAGCGCCGTTATAGTCGGGTTTTCATGTGATTTTCTGATTGGCATGTCTTTATCCACTGCATAAATGGAATCAATACGTTTTTGTCTTACTTCGTTTGTGGTTCCGTAAGGTTGACCTCCACCACCGATACATCCGCCTGGGCAAGCCATGACTTCTATGAATGTATATGGAGAAGTTCCGTTTTTAATTTGTTCACAAAGTTGTTTCGCGTTGCTCAAAGTATGCGCAACGGCGACTTTGACCTTGGCACCGCCAAGTTCTACTTCCGCTTCCTTGATTCCTTGCATACCACGTACGTCTTTAAAGTTGATATCTTTCAATTCTTCTTTGTTCACGACTTCAGCAACGGTTCTAAGCGCAGCCTCCATAACACCACCGGTAGCTCCGAATATCGCAGCTGCGCCGGTTGTGATGCCAAATGGTTTGTCGTACTCCGTGCCTTCTAATTCTTTGAAGTTGATGCCCATCTGCCTGATCATCTTGGCAA
>CAYZPL010000144.1:0-3297 GCA_964480415.1 uncultured Candidatus Izemoplasmatales bacterium | reverse complement strand
TTCATTCTTGAGCATTACGAAGGAATCTTCCGCAATCTCCTTTGCTTTCATATGGTTCGTTTCGAGATCTACATCTTCATGTTTGGCATTGCGGAATTTCTCAATCAGCGTCAAGAGCCTTTTTACCGATGCATCTATTTCATTCATTTGTACAAGACCCTTTTTAAAATCTTCTATAAGTTTATGTACTCCATAGATGTATCCTGGCATTTCCAGATCCAAGGTCGCGATCAATGCTTTTGTTCTGTCGTTGACGGCTGTCCAATCCGAGACGATCACGCCTTTGAAACCAAATTCATCACGCAGCACTTCCTTTAACAGGTTGAAATTCTCCGATGCATAAACACCATCGACTTTGTTATAGGAGCACATAACCATTTCTGGCTCAAGTTTCACTACTTCCCTGAATGCTTTGAAATATATCTCGTATTTCGCTCTTTCATCGACTATGGAATCGGATATCATTCTGTATGACTCCTGAGAATTTAAAGCGAAATGTTTCGGACAGACTCCGACATCCTCGGATTTTGCGCCTTCGATGAATCCCGACCCCATCTTGGCGGTAAGTAAAGGATCTTCAGAAAAATATTCGAAATTCCTGCCACAGAACGGATGCCTTTTTATATTAAGCCCTGGCCCCAAGATGACATTCACATTTTCCGCCTTGAATTCGGTGGCGATCGACTTGCCCATCAAATGTGCCATTTCTGTATCGAACGATGAAGCCAAAGTGACTAGAGATGGATAACAAACCGCCTTGACGGTCCTTTCGTCAAGCGGCATAGTACCGATGACTTTTCTTAAACCATGAGGTCCATCCGACATAACCAAACTCGGTATATCATATTGTTCGAAATCAAATGTTCGCCACATGTCCTTCCCTACCAAAAGACGGCATTTTTCCTCGATAGTCATATTCTTGATTAATTCAACTATTTTCATAATTATCACCCTTATAAATATTATAGCAAAATATCGTAAGAATTAATTGATAATTCAAAACAAGAGAAAAAATTGAATGAATTCTCTATTATAAAAAAATGCCCGTTATCAATTGATGACGGACAAGATTAGCATTATGGCGACCCGGAGAGGATTCGAACCCCCGACCTCTAGCTCCGGAAGCTATCGCTCTATCCTGCTGAGCTACCGGGTCACATATATAATTATATCAAATTTGCAAAGTTTTATATAAGGATTTTTAAGAATTCTGATCACCTATTATATATACTAATGAAAAGGATAATGTCAAACGACATCATCCTTTGGATATAAATATATCAAAACTGTGTTCCAACTTTATTTTGAAACTGCATTTTATGTGTATATAGATAAATGATTTCGGCATTCTGGATAGACTTGTACTGAATTGGTAATAAGACATTGCCATTATAATCTACCATTCCGTATAATCCATCCTTGAATACAACGATCGAGTTGTTTAGCAGCAAGCCTCCGTCCGCGTCGATATCAAACAAGGTGCTGCCGCCAAAGGCGTCCAGTTTCAAACCGGAATCCTTGGTCAGATATACTTCTCTGGTATTGTTGAACATGACCATATCGATTGAAAGCGGGTCGCTATTCAATTTGTTGCCATAAATGTCGTATATGTTATACTTGTTGACCCCAGGAGTGATTTCAGGCAATACTTCGCTGATGATTGGATCACCACTCACATCAATCCGGAAAACCAGGCTGTTAATGCCTTGATTGACAAGTACATTCCCTTGATAATCGATTGCCATCACCATGTTGTCAGCATGATTCCGGATGATTATAGCACCATCATAGAAAGATACGATCGTAGCGATATCCGTAGAATACTTGATAGTTCCATCTGACCCAAGAATGACATCGCGAGTTCCATTCGTAAAGACGGAATTGAAACTGACCACCCAGTTCTGTAACATATTCTTAGGCGTGTAATCAGGATGAACCGTGATGACACCCACTGTATTTATTACGCCGATCAACGAATTGATCTCGTATAGTGAATAACCTGACGTCGAAAAGCTATAATGCATCTCAGATGGCTTATTTCTGATAACACCTGAAGCATCTATCGGATACCAAAGATGATCATCTGCTTTCTGAACGGAACCAAAATTATTCGCGAAATTCCACGCATTCTCATAAATGATGTCACAGATTGGATTACCACGTGCATCTATATATCCCCAGAGACCGTCCTTCTCAACCTTCATCATGCCATCATACATAAGACCGATTTTATCATATAAAGTCTTTGTCAGAATATTCCCGGTGTTATCCATAAGGCCCCATGAACCGTCTTTGACGAATCTGACCAGATCGGAATCGTTCAAAGAAGAATAATAATTGCTTATGTCCTGATTGTCGGAAATCAGCTTTCCATGGTTGTCGTAAAGATATGCTGTGTCAGGATCGGTAAAGACCTCGAAGAACTTATTGTTGTTGAGACCTTCTATTTTGTAAAAGACAGGATTGAATATATAATCGCCGTAATAGTTTATCACACCATAATTCCCATCCTCTTTCACAATTGCTGTTTCGTTCTTGAAAAGATATGCATAATCATATATGAAAGGTATTCGTATAACACCATTGCTATCCACAAATCCGTAATGGTTGCTGCTATCTTCAAAAATACTCCAGTATGTGGAGATGTGGATTCCATTTATATAATCGGCCGGATCAGTTGACCAAGTAACCTCATTGGTTACCGGCTTTGTCGTCGTATTTGTTATCATGTTTGCCTGGCAGCCGGCAAGGAAAAACACAAAAATAAGTATCAACAATCTTTTCATAGAGATGCCGTCCTTCCAAGATTTGTGAAGCTATTTCTCTAGTTTAAAAAACGTTTCTTTCAATATATCACAAAAATAGCCTTTATTCAACCGAAAGCAAACCCCATATGTTGGAAAATATAATATAAAAGACCACCATTTGGTGGACTAAAAATAACAGATGGCGACCCGGAAGGGATTCGAACCCCCGACCGACGGCTTAGGAAGCCGCAGCTCTATCCTGCTGAGCTACCGGGTCAAATGGAAAATAAAAAGTCAGTAAACTGACTCTTAATAATCTAATGGCGACTCGGAAGGGATTCGAACCCCCGACCGACGGCTTAGAAGGCCGTTGCTCTATCCTGCTGAGCTACCGAGTCACGCGCATTAATTATTATAATATCTTAAGGTCAGTTTGTAAAGAAAAAACTTTCAAATTATCCAAAATATCATGGATTATTTCATTATAATTGAAATTATCGACCTGGAATCATTTTTTGAATTTCTTATGGATCGCTTCGATAACGTTTTC
>CAYZPL010000143.1:0-3316 GCA_964480415.1 uncultured Candidatus Izemoplasmatales bacterium | reverse complement strand
GAATAAAAAAACGCCCTCGTCTTTGTAAGACAACGGCAACTGGCTACCATCATTATGAAGGCCCTATAGCTTTGCGTCACTAGCTTTCACTAGTTTTGCTATTTACCTTTATAATTATATATTCTTAAGCCTAATTTGTCAATCGGATAAGACATTTTGGAAATTTTTTTTCAAATATGATATTAGGATAAAATATAATAAAATAATATATACTCTTTAAAACATAAAATTATCACAATATTATTGTTGTTTTTGTTCAAAAATAATGATATGATAGTAAATGCGAAAAATAATAAGGAGTGGAACTACATGAAAATCCTAGATGCGAAGAAAATAATAATAATATTTACAGTTTTATTTGTCATAGTCGGGACCGCAATTGTTCTTGCTTTAACAAATGGAAATGTAAAGGTTCCATCTTTGTCGGCTACAAGTGACAGTTCAACCACTAATGACAGCGTTGATCCCAACGGCGTTTTCTATCAAAGAACCGATGAAAATGGAAATGTGATTTATACTCTGACAAACCAGGAGATATTTGATCAAATGAAGGCAAATGATGGTATCAATCAATTGCTTCTCTTGTCAGATCAAACACTTTTAGCCGATTATATCAATCAAGTAACACCTACGGAAGTACAAGATAAAATCAAACAATTAACATATGGAACATCGGATGATACAGCCATCGCAGCCATGTCTGCCGATACAAAAAAATCTGATGAAGACCAATACAATCAAGCAATGGTTCTTGCCGGATACGCTGGCAATGAAGAACAATACGCGAAGATTTTGGTTGCGAGAGAGAAATATGTTGAACAAGCAATAAGAGATAACGGCGAAATCACCGGAAACGATATCGGTACAGCTTTCGTCAATAGTTATTTCCAAGATATAAGCGCCATCAAGATCCGTTTCACAAGCCAAGCCGATGTTGACGCTGTAATGCACAAATTCAATTTGGTATACACAAAATCTGATACTCTCGGTACATACAATGGCTATGTATATCAAAAAGAGACTTTGACTGATCCTAGTGGAAATGTCGTTCAAGCTTATCAGACTGTCGATGCATACTATTACGACGCAAACAACAATATCATCAACGTCGACGGTTCAGGCACATACGTGCTCGGTAGTGACAATACCACTTACACGATATCCGGAAGTTCCGTGGAATATCATCTTGACAATAGTGGCAATTTGGTCGACGCCGATGGCCATATCATCATTTCTTCGGATCAGATATTCACTACAATTGCAGATGCGACGAACTACAAGACAGCGAACACCACATATTACACCGTGACCAGATCCGATCCATTCGATATGACCGAAACAATCAACGTTCTCGATGCGGGCAACAATGTCGTATTCACAATTAATCCTACCACACACAAAATCTATGATGCTAACAATAATGACGTAACTGATACAACTTCATTATATGTAAATAAAGTTTACAAAACAATTGACAAAGTTACATCATTTACCACAAATGATGTGTCATCACTGACTGATCAGGAAATACTTGATTACTACATCCAGATGTACAACTATGTATATGGTGAATATAGAACAGTTTTACCTGAAAACAGTACATCCGCAGATTTGGTAGCATTAAATAACAGCGACCTGCAATTCTCATACGATACTTTGAGCAGTACAAATGCTAATTTAGCAACTTATATGTTCTACACTCTTAGCAGCGTCACTGGCAAAAGCTATACAGCCAGACCACAAGATATAACAGATTCATCAGAAGGTTTCTATTTAGTATATAAATTGACATCTCCGCAAAAACTTGATTTGGTTTCCGAGGTCGTAAGTTATCTTGAACCGCTAATCAGCATACCTACTCAAGTCGGTGCCAATATCACTCTACCTGCATCACTTGATTACTATAACGCGACACTAACATGGACTTCTTCCAATGCAAACGTACTATCCAGTGCGGGTGTATTCACAAGACCTTCCACTGATACAAATGTGACATTGACATATACATTAAACGTATTCGGACAGAAAAAAACCGGTACCATCACGGTAACCTGTCTGGCAAGCGGAGATACAGTTGCGGTTACCGCTCCGACATGGACAGAAATTCCTGTAAAGACATTAATTAACGACGATACGGCTTACAATGCTGTTCTAGACAATTTGGTTCACAATCAAGTATACGGTAAAGATGGTACAACGACGGTAAAAAATCACTTGATCTCGATGAGACAGGATCTTGGTTTCACGATCTACGACCGTTTCTTGGCCTGGGATTATCAAAGCACTGACAGCAGCTATACATTCAGCAACAAAGGCGACAGTCGAATCATTGCTTCATACTCGAAAACATTGACTTCCGACCAGCCATTTAACATTACCGCCAACGAGCTTTTCAAATACGCCGTTGACAAGAGTGCCGCTTTATATACCGTTTATGCAGCACAATATAAAGAATTGGTATATTCCGATTTCTACAAAACCGTATTCGGAGACAATACCAACATCAAAACCAACAATTCCCTCAGAATGAAGGATATGGCTTCGGCAGTGACCAACACGAAGAGTTATTACAACTATATGAAAAAACTGTATGCACAATACGGAATGACTTACACTTATTCGACATATCAACAATACGCATATGCGCAATACAGCGTGAAATCTGACTTTCAACTTGAGCAACATTATGTAGTCGGTGAATTACAACCGTTCCTAGTACGTTCGGTATTAGCAAACTACAATATCCTCGATGAACTCAAACCTACCGTCGATTACAACCAATTGTACGCGACGATCCAAGATTATTATAACAATTACTTCAGTCTAAATGTATCTCATGTTCTGTTCTATCTTGATAGAAACGAAGACGGCACACCAGACAACTATACGGACTTCTACTCTTCACTTTCAGGCGCAGCCTTGACAGCGTTCAATGAGAAGTTGGTTGCTTTGGAAGACGCTGTCAACAGTTACTCGGGCACATTGGCAAATCTTGTGACAGAATATAACAACGCCACCAGAGAAGATCCAACCTGGGGACCGTTCAAACAGTTGGGATTCCAGATTATGACTCAAAGTCTTAACATTCAGGATAAATCTAATTCTTCAACTTATCATTCACTTACTTACGCGGGACAATACGGAGTCAAAGACACTTATGATCATGATTTCGTAGTCGCACTTGAAAATCTGTACAAAGAATATCAATTGCCTCAGAACGCATCGGTTTCACAACTTGATTCCGATTTGGTCTCAACACAATTCGGTCTACATAGAATCGAAGTCACAAAAGGCGACGATTTCGCTAAACCTTCAT
>CAYZPL010000142.1:0-3359 GCA_964480415.1 uncultured Candidatus Izemoplasmatales bacterium | reverse complement strand
GAATTAGCAATGAAAAAACAAGAAATCATGAAAAAGATTAAAGAAATAGAAGGGAGAACCAATGGAACAAAAGCAAGCGCTAGATTCTTTGAGAAAACTATTTAAAGAGAAGGGTTACCTTACAACCGAGGACGTTTTGCATATGGTACCGAGAAAAACCGAATACTTCGATATCATCATCAAATCATTGGCAAGCGAAGGCATGCTTTCTGAGGATTTTTTTGAAAACATGGAAAAAGAACATGACGACAAAGTCAGCGTGACGGAATTGGCAGATGACGAAATCAAACCTTCCGATATCAATTTGAACATGGATTTCTCCAAAGAAATCGAAGAAGAATTGATGAAAGAAAAACAGTTCGACTCCAGTGTTTCGATCAAGGTCGACGACCCTGTCAGAATGTATCTGAAAGAGATTGGACGTGTCGAACTGCTTACGACCGAAGAGGAATACGAACTGGCTACATTGATTGAAAGAGCAAATCGCGCCAAAGCGGAACTCGAATACAAACGCGTGGAAGGCATCGAAATAACAGCCGAAGAAATGGCTGAATACGAAGATTTGATCAAAAGAGGAGAATTCTCGGCACAGAAACTGGTCGAAGCCAATCTGAGACTTGTCGTCTCGATTGCGAAACGCTACGTGTCACGAGGACTTCAATTCCTGGATTTGATTCAGGAAGGCAACATGGGTCTTATCAAAGCCGTCGGCAAATTCGATTACACAAAAGGCTACAAATTTTCAACCTACGCGACCTGGTGGATCCGTCAAGCGATCACAAGAGCGATAGCCGACCAGGCCAGAACCATCAGAATCCCGGTTCACATGGTCGAGACCATCAACAAAATGGTCAGAACCCAGAGAACCCTGACACAGAAACTGAAAAGGGAACCCACACAGGAAGAAGTGGCTGAAGAGATGGGCATCACCGTCGACAGGGTCCAAGCGATCCAGAAAACCGCCCAAGAACCGATATCACTCGAATCGCCTGTCGGTGAAGAAGAAGATTCTTCATTAGGGGATTTCATACCGGACACGGAAATACTCACACCATACGAATACACTTCAAAGGAAATGTTGAAGCGCGAACTGGATGCAGCTTTGGAGACTCTGACAGACAGAGAGGAAAAAGTGCTTAGAATGCGTTTCGGCCTTCTGGATGGGAAATCAAGGACTCTGGAAGAAGTTGGCAAGGAATTCAACGTCACACGTGAACGTATCAGACAGATTGAAGCCAAAGCCATCAGAAAACTGAGAACCCCGACCAGAAGCAAAAAACTGAAAGACTTTAACAATGGATTTAGAAAATGACACTTTCGAAACGATTATTATCCGCAGTTAAATACGTCAGAAATTTCAAATGTCTTGCAGATTGCGGAACAGATCATGGTCTGTTCCCAATTTTTGCTGTGGAGAATGGTTACGTCGAGAAAGCGATTGCTTCCGACAACAAGGAAAGGCCTTTAAGGAACGCAATAAAGAATATCACAGAACATGATCTTGAAGACAAAATCAAAACGATTTTAGCAGACGGACTACCATATCTAGACAATGAGGTTGACGTCGTCTCCATTCTCGGAATGGGTGGAATACTAATGTCGGAAATCCTCACCAAAGCGAATCTGAAATCTGTCAGAAGGCTGGTCCTGTCACCGAATTCCGAAGCTTATTCAGTTAGAAACTGGCTTCAGGATAACAGTTTTTGGATAGTGGCCGAGGAAATGATCAAGGACAGAGGGAAGCATTACCAGATAATAGTCGCTGAAAAAGGTCATATGGAATTAACGGATTTGGAGAAAGAGTTCGGACCTTTGCTTATTAAGAACAAAGACAAGGTGCTGTTCGAGAAATTGAGAAAACTTATTTTAGAATTGGAACATGCAACAAAACTCGCGAAAAGCGAGGAAGGAAAAAACGAAATAGATTTAAGAATAAAAGTACTCAAGGAGGTTTTGCGATGAACGCTGTAGAAATCATCAAATATATGGAAACTAAATATCCGAAAGAACTGGCTTACGAATGGGACAATGTAGGTCTTCAGGTCGGGACCTTGAACCAGGCGGCGAAGAAGGTTTTGATCACCTTAGACGTCACGAAGGAAGTCATCAAAGAAGCTGTCCACAAGAAAGCTGATCTGATAATCAGTCATCATCCGCTCATGTTCAAACCAATGAACGCAATCGTGTTCGACACACCCAAAGGCTGGATTGTGAAGAACCTCGTAAAAAACAACATCTCGCTATATTCCGCCCACACCAATTTCGATCAGGCTACTGGAGGCATGAATGACATATTGGCTGGAGCGATGAACATTAAAGATACAAAATTGCTCGACGAACAAGATAACATCGGCAGATACGGTGAAATCGAAGAAATGAATTTGACCGATTTCGCAAATGTCTTGAAACAGACTTTCGGTTTAGAGACCGTCAAGATAATCGGTAATGACAAGAAGAAGATAAAGACAGTCGGTGTATCCGGAGGTTCCGGATCGCATCACATGTATCAAGCGAGAATGAAAGGATGCGACGTCTACGTCACAGGAGACGTCACCTATCATACTGCACTTGACGCGATCCAACTCGGAATCACGATAATCGACGTTGGACATCATGTTGAAAAAATCTTTGTCGAAGCCCTTAAAAGCGATTTGGAAAAGGAATTTCCAGAGGTTGAATTCCTCGCGTCTGAGGTGGATACGAATCCATACAAGGAATTTTAAAAAAAAACGTCTGTTTATTGATATATTTATCTTGATATGTTAGAATAAGTTTGAAATTCAAAATATCGAAGTTTAAAACTATTTGAAGGAGATAATATGTCAAAAATTGGTGTAGCAGTATGTGGTAATTCCGGAATTGACTATCTAGTACATGATAAGGAAATCCGCGTTTTCAGATCACATCTGATTATTGAAAAAGAAGAATTTGAAGATTTTGTCGATATTACCACTGATGATTTTTATGGAAGGTTGAAGAAGAATCCGGACTTGGCAATCCATACCACTCAGACCAGTACGGGATATATTGTGGACATGTATGAAGAAATGAAGAGTGCAGGCTATGATACGCTGGTCGTGATCACCATTTCCAAGCATCTGAGCGGAACATACCAAAATGCAGTTCTGGCTGCGAAAATGGTCGATATGGAGGTTCATGTATTCGATTCGCTTTCAGTTTCATATGTCGAAGCATTGCTGGCGATAAGGGCTAAAAAAATGGCCGACGAAGGTAAGACGGTTGAAGAGATACTCGAGGAACTCGAGTACATTAGAGATCACAATCATATTCTGATAACAGTCGACACCTTGAAGTATCTGATAAAGAACGGCAGATTATCGAAATCTGCAGGTGCCATC
>CAYZPL010000141.1:0-3376 GCA_964480415.1 uncultured Candidatus Izemoplasmatales bacterium | reverse complement strand
GTAATATTTTGCCGCTTTCAAGCAAATGGAACAATGCTTCCAGCTATCATAAAGATTCCGAAGTCAAGTTCTCGAACGAGGATTTCAATATGCTGCTTGGTAGAGACAAAGCGAGTACTCATATAAAACATAAAAGACCTTTCAACATCAACAATAACATTGAAGATATAAAGCATACCTTTATCGGCAAAATCATTTTGAAATCGGTAAACAAGGAGCTAAAAAAATCACTCGTCAACCAGACAGATGATTTTCGCCTGATGGTCATGAACAGCGTTGAGCAGCAACCATTAAGATCGCTTGTATTAGGTGCGGGTGGTAAAATCTCGATGAATACGATGATGTTCCTTATCGAATTGATAAATTTTCGCTTAATCAAAGCTTTTAGACACCTTTTCAGAAAGGATTAGAAATGGAAAAAGTATGGTATAAGGAAGGTGTGGTGTATCAGATATACCCACGCAGTTTCTATGATTCAAACAACGACGGGATCGGCGACATTCCGGGAATCATCAAAAAGATTCCTTATTTGAAGAAACTAGGCATCGACATCGTCTGGCTTTCACCGGTATACAAATCACCGATGGAGGACAACGGTTATGACATCTCCGACTACAAAGACATCGATCCCATGTTCGGAACACTTGATGATATCAAGGAACTCATTGCCAAACTCCATGATGCGGGGATCAGACTTCTGATGGATCTTGTCGTAAACCATACATCGAGTGAACATCCTTGGTTCAAAAAATCAGAAAATCGTGAAGGCAAATATTCCGACTATTATCATTGGGAGAAACGAAAAGTGAACTGGGGTTCATTATTTGGAGGCAAAGCTTGGACATATTCCGAGAAACGTCAGGAATATTATCTGCATCTTTTCGCCAAAGGCCAGCCGGATTTGAATTGGGACAATCCCGAAGTCAGACGCGAGATCAAAGGCGTCATCAAATTCTGGCTTGACATGGGAATAGACGGTTTCCGCTGCGATGTAATCAATCTTATAGCTAAAAACAATAAACATCCAAACGGGAAACCAGCCCTGATTCTTAAAGGACATGAACATTATTTCAATCAACCGAATCTTCATGTTTACCTAAAGGAGATCAATGATGAGGTATTCTCCAAATACGATATGTTCACTGTCGGTGAGACCGTCTTCGTCAATCCTGAAGAGGCGAAAAGACTGACAGCGCCGGACAGACACGAACTGAATATGGTATTCCAATTCGACCATATGGCGGCTGATAATCATTTCGTCAAATGGTTCATAAAGAAATTCAAACCGATCAATCTGAAAAAGCCTTTGGCCAAATGGCAGAACGAACTGAATGGATACGGTTGGAATTCCCTGTATCTTGAGAATCACGACCAAGGCAGAAGCATAAGCCGTTTCGGCGATATAAACATGAGATATGAATCAGGGACGATGCTAGCGACGATGCTCTATTTCCAACAAGGCACCCCATATATCTATCAAGGACAGGAACTCGGAATGATCAACGCTTATTTCGAGGAACTCGACAAATACAGGGACATCGAAACCTTCAACATCTATAAACTCGGAAGGAAGCTTGGCATGTCGCATCGACGGATGATGAAGAAAATCAAACTGATGTCGCGAGATAACGCCAGAACACCGATGCAGTGGGATGATTCCGAAAACGGCGGATTCACGAAAGGCACTCCTTGGATCGAGATGAATCCTACCTATAAGGATATTAACGTCAAAAAGGAAAATACCGCAAAGAAATCTGTACTCAAATATTATCAAAAATTGATCCAATTACGAAAGCAATTTCCGGTGATAGTTTATGGTGACTATCACGATATCGATTTCAAGAACAAGCATTTCTATATCTATTCGCGTAAATTGGATAATGAGGAATTGATAATCATCTGCAATTTCACAGGAAAAGCCAGGATGTATGAAAAAATCGACTTCAACGGTTATGAACTGATACTTGCCAATCGCGATAACGAGGCGACGAACGAATTCAAACCATATGAAGCCAGAGTATATTATAAAAAAATGAGCTGATCATTCAGCTCATTTCAATTTTTTGATGTAGGATGCTTTGATACCGAAGATGTCCTTGATGTTCTCCGTTATCCTTTCGACGCATTTATCTCTGTCCACGCGATAACCGAGAGCGTGCTTCGACCCCTCGATCACCAGCAGCTCTTTCTGTTCGGCAGGAGAGGCTGCATATAATTCCTCCGCCATCTTGAGTGGTGCAAATTGGTCTTGTTCACCGTGGATGATAAGAAACGGGATCTTGTTTTTCCTCATAGCTCTGATCGGTTTGATCTGTTCAAGAAAGAATCTGTGTCTCAGATAGGTTATCATACTGAATCCTGGAAGGAATATCGTTAGGAACTTTTGTCTGAAAGTATGAATGAACGTGCCTTTGACATGTGTGAACCCGGAATCGAGCACGAGAAATTTGACGTTCTTCGGAACGTCCATCTCCGTCAGCATGATCGCCATTGAAGCTCCCATGGAGACACCGTGGATAAGAATCTTGTCTGTCGATCCATAAGTATTGAGCGCGAAATTCACCCACTTCTTCAGATCATATTTCTCATAATGCCCCATCGTCGTGAATTTGCCTTCCGACTTTCCGTGACCTCTTAGGTCAGGGAGAATGACCTTGAATCCAAGATCCGAATACATCTTGGCGATGATGATCATATCCGTTCCCTTGGATTGATATCCATGAAGAACGATCGCCATGTTCTCCGAGTCTTTGTTGAAAGAAGGTATGAAATAACCCATCAGTTTGAGACCGTCGTAGGATTTTACCGAAATCTCTTCCTTGGGGATCTTCTGAAACCACTCGTATGATTCTTTATAGAAATCCTCTTCGTGGTCCACAAGGTTTTTTGGAGGCTTGTTGTAATCAAACAGTATCCGTCTATAAATATAATATGCAAAACCGATATAAACCACTACTAGAAACACTACTACAAGCGCTATAATAAGCACTGTATTGTTTTCTGGCATATAAATCACTTCCTTGTCTATATTCTATCACATTTAAGAACTTTAAATCAATTATTTTAACCTTCTAGATAAATTGCGAGAAATAAGGCTTTTGTCAAAATATTTTTGTTGACAAGGAGGGATAATTTGTGTATAATACTTCCGTATGAACGCATACCGCACAGAATTGGTTTCAAACACTCAATATGAGTTACCTACGATGGCGAGTCTTAATATTATGAGGGGGTGCAAGAATGTACGCAGTTATCGAAACTGGTGGAAAACAACTGAAAGTCGAAAAAGGACAAACTATTTTCGTGGAGAAACTTGATGTTAATCCTGAAGATGTATATACTTTTGATAAAGTACTTATGGTTGGCGGCTCAAGAC
>CAYZPL010000140.1:0-3382 GCA_964480415.1 uncultured Candidatus Izemoplasmatales bacterium | reverse complement strand
CATCTGTTTCTCCATAGCTTCGCGGATTTCTTTTGGCGGGATGATGTTTTTCAATTCGACACGGTTGATTTTGATACCCCATGGGTCTGTAGCTTCATCCAAGATTCTTCTCATTCTTTCGTTGATAAGATCTCTTGATGTCAAAGTTTGGTCCAATTCCAGCTCACCAATGATGTTACGCAATGTGGTTGCTGTCAATTGCTCGATCAACATACCAGGATTTTCTGCACCGTAAACAAATTGCTTTGTATCAGTAATCTGTAGGAATATAACGGTATCAATTTGCATTGTTACGTTATCTTTTGTAATAACAGCTTGCGGTGGGAAGTCTAGAACTTGTTCTTTCAATGTGATTTGATCAGTTACCCTACCTCTAGCATTATAAGTTTTTCTTATTCTATCTACGAATGGCCATAAAAAGTGAATACCAGATGTCCAGGTCTTTAGGTACTTACCTAAACGTTCTACGATGTATTCAGTTGCTTGTGGAACAATCTTGAAACTCATAGATATCACAATAATAACTAATAATATTGCTGCTACCAAGAACACTATGCCTGTCGGGCTTATAGCTAATGTTACAGGTGAAAATAAAAACATAATGAATCCTCCTTATTTTTTTTATATTTTAAGTGATTGCTTAATCAATTAATAACCATAACCAGCTTTTACAACTCTTATTTTCAACAACATATCTCTTAATGTCGTCTTGTTTCGCGTAAAAGTGATCAGCAACATGTCCGCCATGAAAGATAACATTAGGAACATGAATGCGTAATATAGATTGAATGCCATCAACAGAGCCAGGAAGAAATACTTCAAGATGATATCATGGAAGAATACAGTGGTTCTGTTTACGTTGCCGTCAAGTTTTATTTGCAACAATTTACGACCGATTGTCTTACTATTGGCAATCAGCGTATATGCTGTCATAATTACAATAAATCCGATGATGAAATAATAGATGATATCGTAATAATAATGCGTCAACGTCAAATTGAATGGTTCCAAGTCTATACTGTTTTGTTGCTTGAGTATATTGACTTTCATTTGATATAAAGCTTGTGCAGCCGCTTCCTGATCGGCGTTTCCGTTTGCTTGTGTCATGTTAGCGTTATATTCTGATTGAACATTTGCCAAATCGTTGTTATAAACATTTATTACGTCAGAATATGAACTGTAAATCATGTCAAAGTTTTCTATTTTATTTTGTAGTATAGGCCTTCCGACTAAAAGAAACGTGACTATGACAACCGTCAACACTAATGTGATATCTACAACTGAGGATATCAATCTCCTAAAAAATCCTACATTCATACGTGTTTTTTAACCACCAATTTTACGCCTTTAATCGCCAATACTACTACTTTTTCGTCTTCTTTTATGTTTTCGTTGGAAATAGCAGACCAATATTTACCTTCTATTTTAACTTCTCCTCTTTCGCCATCTACAATTGGCTTAGTGCAAATGGCAGTCATGCCGACTAAGCTGTCTGCATTTGTCTTAATTGTATTTCTCTTTAGATATTTTGTTGTCAAAGGTCTGATCAACAACAACAAGACGATTGATATGACAATGAATGTCGATATCTGCCATGGGACCGCGTCTGGCGCGAATACCGCGATAAGCAATGATACGAACCCAGCAATGGACAGCCATATGCTGGTCAGGTTCAAAGTCATAGCTTCAATAATTCCTGCTATTATGATAACCGCAAACCAGACAATTATCATTGTTACGCCAGGATCTAATGCTAAAAACATAATATTACACCTCTTCCTCATTTAAATCTATAATAAGTGCTTCTTCCTTCTCATCCCAAGACGCTCTGAATTTAAATGCGTGTTGTTTTGAAAAGTCCAATCCGATTAAATCGGAAACCTCTTTTAAGAACAGCTTGTTACAAATCCTTGAATAGCTGGATTTAACAGTTATGTTATGTTGTTGCTCTTCAGGGATATATCCTAGGCTTTTCTCTTCTTTGGTCACAGGTTTAACCGCAATGAGCTTTTTTACCGGATCTAGTCCGAGTAATACGATGTATGCCGTTTCAAAATATGAAGTAGCTGATTTGTTTAAAGTTATGTTAGCTTCATATAAAGTGGCTATCTCGTCAAGCGGCTTTTTTGAAGCCCATACAAAATTACTCATTTATCTTACCTCCAATTATAATACAAAATTTCTATATTATGAATTATATCACATTACCAGTTGATTATCAAGAGATATTGTCGATTATTTTTGATTATTTAACGTTATTTTTGTGAAGGATTGATGAATAGTGTGTATAATAGATATTGGTGATAACATGGAACAAAATATTTCGAAGTCTTTGAATAAAACATACAAAGGTAAACTACTCGGCAGATTTTTGAGGGCGGTAGACGACTACGACCTAATAGCGGACAACGACAAGATATGTGTGGCATTAAGCGGCGGAAAAGATTCCTTATTGTTAGCCGCGCTTTTCGAAGAATACAAATCGCACATGAACAAGAATATAGAAGTTGTATATCTGACGATGAATTCTGGCTTCAAACAGAGTTTTATAAAAGAGCATCTTGACAATTGTGCTAAGATCGGAATAACACCAACGATAATCGATTCTAAAGTTTATGAGGTGGCAAACAAGATGAACCCGAAAGCCCCATGCTTTCTGTGTGCCAGAATGAGAAGGGGATTCCTATATTCGAAAGCACAGGAATTGGGTTGCAACAAATTGGCCTTGGGGCATCACTTCGATGATGTGATCGAAACCACTTTGATGAATGTTTTTTATACAGGTACTTTTAAGACGATGCTTCCCAAAGCAAAATCACAAAATTATGAAGGACTGGAATTGATCAGACCGATGTATCTGATCAAAGAAAACGATGTGACCAGATTCATGAAATATCATAACATAAACTTTTCTTCAAAAGGTTGTGAATTCCAAGACAGAAACGAAGACACAAAAAGAAAAGAAATGAAGGTTCTTATCGAGCAATTCAGAAAAACTTATGAGAATATCGACATCAATATCTTCCGAGCGGCCGAGAACATTAATCTCGATAGCGTTCTTGGGTATTACGACGAAAATGGCAGAACAAGTTTCTTGGACAAATATTGAAAATAAAAAGCCGTAAATTGATTCGGCTTTTTTATATAGTTTCACGTGAAACATTATTTACCCAAACAGAACTTTGAAAACAGAGTGGAAATGAGATCATCAGATGTATTCAGTCCTGTTATCTCACCAAGATTGCTCCAGGCTTTTCTCAGGTCAATCTCAATCAAATCTATCGGTTGTCTCGCTTTCGCAGTGGTTAATCCATCATTCAGATTAGTTAGTACTTCCTGTAGTTTCCCTATATGTCTGACATTGGATACGATGGTAAAATCT
>CAYZPL010000139.1:0-3391 GCA_964480415.1 uncultured Candidatus Izemoplasmatales bacterium | reverse complement strand
AATAAACGAAGGCCACGAGGATATAGCAATAATTTCCGGACCGATGTCTTCAAAACCAGGTAGAGACCGATTCTACGGGTATGAGAACGCATTGCGGGTTGCCGGGATTCCGAAAAAAGAAGAATACATACATTACGGTGATTTCAAACTTGATAGTGGATATAAACTGACCAAAAAGATTCTGAAACTGAAGAAAAGACCAACAGCGATCTTCGCCTGCAACAATATGATGGCGGAAGGCTCGATCAAAGCGCTTGTGGAAGAAGGATTAAGAATCCCTGAAGACATGGCGTTCGTCGGATTCGACGACGTCGACATGTTCGAAATCATGAACTTGAATATCTCGACAGTTTCCAGACCTACGGTTAAGATGGGTGAAGTGGCATGTGAAATGCTGTTCGACTTGATCGAAAAGAAGGAGAACAGACCGAGTTCGGTCAACGAACTGCTTTTGGAAACGAAACTTGTTTTAAGAGGATCGGAAAAACTAATCAAAAAATAAGAGGTTTTATATATGGATAGAAAAGACATCGAACAGATAATAAGAAAAGAACTTGTGGCCAGTGTATTTGAATCACAAGGTTTTATCGTTGCGGGGAACTGGAAGATGAACAAGACGAAAAGAGAAGTCGAAGAATTCCTTGACAAAGTCAAAGATTACGATTTCGGGAAGAAAAATCAAATCATCGTATTTCCGACAAACCCATATCTTTATCTGTTTGAAAACAAACTCCGTTACAGCCAAGTGGTTTATGGAGTCCAGAATTTCTATCCAAAGGAAAAAGGAGCCTACACAGGCGAAATATCGTTATCAATGGCAATAGACTTCGGCGCAAGATACGCCATAGTCGGACATTCCGAAAGAAGGAACATCTTCGGTGAGTGCGATGAATTCATCTCCAAGAAAATAGAAGAATGCATCGATAACAAGATAACACCGATACTTTGCATCGGGGAGAATCTCGAACAAAGAAAACACGAAGATTTCCAAACATTACTGGCGAATCAGATTAAAAACGATTTCGCAAAAATCGATAAACAGGATATCAAGAAAATCATCATCGCCTATGAACCGATCTGGGCCATAGGTACCGGTGAAACCGCAACACCTGAACAAGTTGAGGAAACACACGTCTTCCTGAGAAACTTCCTTGTTACGGAATACGGTGAAGAACTGGGTAGAAGCATTCCGCTTCTATATGGTGGCAGCGTCAAACCGGAAAACGTCAGAGAACTTGCACTTGCTGACTCCGTATCCGGATTCCTGATCGGCGGAGCTAGTCTTGATGCAGAATCATTCATAAAGATAAACGAGATACTAAACGGCAGATAACAATCATCCAAGAAGGGATAAACCATTATGGAAATAAAAAATTTCGATAAACTGGTTAATCTGGTGGCGGAGAACATTCTAAATAAGCTCGACTTGAAAACTGAATCCAGACTAGATGATGATTCCTGCTTGGTGATCATGCCAAACATCAGTCTGGGGCTGGAAGAATATTTCGCACAAATCAGAAAAACCCATCCTGCAGAAAAACTCTATTTCGCGATAGAAGAGAGATATGCGGGTGTCGAAGCGATAAAAAACCTACAAAATCTGAATATGGTCAAATACGATCTGTCAAGCAGTGATTTCCTTAATGCATTCACAGCCGCAAGGACCGTGATCGTCATCGGACTCAAAATCAGTGAACTGAGAAAACTGACAGCTTTGGAAGACGACGATAAAAACGTCCAAGCAATCCTTTTAAGACTACAAGCGGGAAAAAAGATCGAATTGCTAATGAATGCCAATCAAGCGGTTGCCGGAAAGATAGCCGATACGATCAACGAAGCGAGAAACATGGGAATTGACGTCACTAACATAAATCAGACCGAAAAAGGTCAAAGCGAAAAAGTCAAATTGATAACTGAAAGTTATGTAATGAATTTAAGAAAAACCGGAGTAAAGACTTTGGTACTGGACAAAAAACAATTGATAACTCCACTTGCCAAAGACAAACTCAGCGAATATAAAATCGATATTAGATATATTGAGGAGGAAAAATCATGAGTCAAGAAGAATTGATTGAAAAACTCAGAAGCGAAATGGAAGAAAAATACGGAAACAATGCACCATTTCGTAAAGATTATGAAAAATCGGAACTGGAGATAAAAGCAGAACCTGTAAAAGAAGCCGTAAGAAGCACCGGTGGACAGGGTATCTTCGAAAATGTCGAGGACGCAATCAAAGCCGCCAAAGAATCACAGAAACAATTGATGAAGCTAACCATGAAAGAACGTGGTGTCATCATCGAAGCAATGCGTAAAGCAAGTCTCGAAAATGCTGAAAGACTAGCAGTGATGGCGCATGACGAAACCGGAATGGGCAGAGCCAAGGATAAAACCGCCAAAAACATATTGGCGGCCGAAAAGACTCCAGGACCTGAGATCTTGCATCCATATGCATTCACAGGTGACGATGGTCTGACGCTAATCGAACTTGCGCCATACGGTGTAATCGGCTCGATAACACCTTCGACCAACCCGACTTCGACGATCATCAACAACAGTATCTCGATGATCTCTGCCGGAAACGGTGTCGTCTTCAATCCGCATCCGAATGCCAAAAATTGTTGTAACGAGACAATTTCCTTACTTAACAAAGCGATTGAATCAGCCGGAGGACCAAAAGAGCTTTTGACAGCTCCGAGAGTGCCGACTATGGAATCAAGCAAAGTCATAATGCATCATCCTGATGTCAGAATGCTATCTGTCACAGGTGGTGAAGGCGTGGTAAAAGTAGCCATGGTCAGCGGCAAGAAAGTCATCGCAGCCGGACCGGGAAACCCACCGGTCATCGTCGATGAATCTGCGAACATTCCAAAGGCCGCTTATGACATCGTCTTCGGAGCAAGCTTCGACAACAATGTCGTCTGTATCGCCGAAAAGGAAGTATTCGCCCTCAACAGCATCTTCAATCAACTTCGAAGCGAGATGCTAAGACATGATGTTTATGAACTAAAACGTCACGAGATAGATCTTGTCACCAAAGAAGTTTTCCAACAGGATAAGGAAGGCAAGACCGTGGTAAACAGAAAGTACGTCGGTAAAGACGCTTCAGTGATATTGAAAGCCTGTGGCATACCAGCCGCAAGGGATTACAAACTCATCATCGCTGAAGTCGATGAAGATCATCCATTCGTTACAGTGGAGATGTTAATGCCGGTATTAGCCTTGGTCAGAGTATATTCAATCGATGAAGCCATCGAAAAAGCGGTCAAAGCCGAAAACGGGAATCATCATTCGGCGCACATGCATTCTGAATCTGTCACCAATATGACAAAGGCCGCACGTGCCGTCGATACAACATTATTCGTCAAGAATGCATCATCGCTAGCCGGAATCG
>CAYZPL010000138.1:0-3424 GCA_964480415.1 uncultured Candidatus Izemoplasmatales bacterium | reverse complement strand
ATTGAGATCAGGAAAAGCATTGTCGGAAAATATAATCCTTGCAATATCGCTGCTCTGATGGATTGATGTCTCATATCCGATGTCAAATCGTCGAAATCGCGGTAATTGGATTTTTCCAAAACCAAAGCCTTGGTCGTGATCGCTCCCGTTATCCCTTCGTTATATGCGCCGGTAATCTTGGAGTTGACTTTTCTAATCGACCTGTATGCTTTTAATATATACCTGCGGAAATAAAGTGATGTAACCCATAGAAATGGTACGATGGCCAAAATCACAAGCGCCAGGAACCAGTTGACGATGAACATGATCACCACAAGGATGATCATCATGAACACACCCCAGGCGAGGTCGATAAGACCCCACGAAAGGATATCGCTCAGATTTCTCGAATCCGAGGTCATACGCGCCATAATCCATCCGACTTTGGTTCTGTCGTAATATGAGAATGGCAGTTCCTGCAAATGGTCGAACGCTTTCTTCCTGATATTGTATGCAAGCTCCGTCTGGATCTTTCCAGCGAAGATGATGAACGAGAACACCATGATGCTCTGTACTACCATGAACAATGCATAATATATGACAAGTGTCGGCAATAAAGTCATGTCTCCGGCGTTGCCGTTATCGATGTTAGGTGTGATCACCTTATCGATCGCGAATCTGGATATAAGCGGCCAGATCGCATCGGTACCGGCGACAATCAACATACTGATGATTGCGCCAATCACGTATTTCTTAAGTGGTTTGATGAAACTGAAAATCTTTTTCCATACTGACCATTCAATTTTCTGAGACGTGAAGCTTTCTTCATCGATCAATCGATCGCTCATGCTACTTCACCGCCTTCTTCTTCAATTTGGAAATCTACTCTTGATTGGATTTCCCAGATTGTTTTATATAGTCCCTCGCGTTTGACGAGGTCTTCGTGTTTACCTTCTTCTTTGATCATTCCGTCTTCCACAACCAGGATCCTGTCCGCTTCTCTGGCAGTTGTGATCCTATGGGTGATGATGAAAACGGTCGAATCCTTCCACTCATCGTTAAGTGCTCTTCTGATTTGGATATCGGTTTCCGTGTCGACCGCCGAAAGGCTGTCGTCGAAAATCAAGATCGGTTTCGGTTTCAGAAGCATTCTCGCAATGGCGACTCTCTGTTTCTGTCCGCCTGAAAGCGTGATACCTCTTTCACCTACCAATGTCTTGTATCCTTGTTCGAAATTGATGATATCGTTGTGAACCTGGGCTATCTGAGCCACGTTCTGAACTCTGCCGTTGTCGACTTCCTTATCAGCGATACCGATATTCTCCTCGACTGTTTTCGAGAACAGGAAAGGTTCCTGAAGGATCATGCCGATGTTCTGTCGCAGATAATGCTTCTCGATATCCCTTATCTCGGTTCCGTCGATCGTGATATGCCCGTTCTGATAATCGAGCAATCTGATAAGCAGATTCATAAGTGTAGTCTTGCCGGAACCGGTCTTGCCGATGATGGCGACCGTTTCTCCGCTTTTGACTTCGAAACTTACATCTTCTATCTGATTTTCGGTCGAATCGATGAATTTGAACGAAACGTTCTCAAATTTGACATTGCCGGCTATCTCCGGTGTCAGATTAGGTTCTGTCTCGTCGTATTCTTCCGGATTGCCGATGATCTTGTTAAGCCTTTGAATCGCGACTGTGGTCTTCGAAAAGTCACCGACGATTCTACCCAGTTGTCGCATCGGCCAAACTACGTTGCCGGCATATGTCAGGAAAGCGATATATTCGCCAAGTGATATCGTTCCGTTGGATGCATAAACCGCACCCATGACCGCTATCAATATGTATTGTACGAAACAGATCAGGTCCGTGGAACTCCAGAACCAAGCGAGTTTCTTCGCAAGTCCGAAATCGGAGTTTGTAAACTTCCTGTTGAGTCCTTCGAATTTATCCACTTCAAAGCTCTCGTTGGCGAATGCCTTGACGACTCTTGATCCGGAGACGTTCTCCTGGACATGTGTCGTCATCTTGGCTTCGTTCTGTTCTATTACAGTGAACGATCTTCTGATCTTGTTGAAGTAAAAGATTGCTGTGATGAAAATTATCGGTGTGATGGCTACCGAAATAAACATCAGGTTGACATCCATCCTCGCCATCTGCCAGATTGTAAGCCCGATCAAAAGTATGATTCTAAGAACCTCGATGATCTGATTAGCTATGAAATTTTTATATGTATCGACATCGGTCGTACATCTTTGAATGATGTCGCCGGTCTCCGAATGTGAGTGGAAATAATAATCTGCGTTTTGTAATTTTGTATATAATTTATTTCTAAGATTGTAAGCTGTCCCTTCCGAGTAGACACCGATTACGTATCTTTGGAAGAAAATGAATACAGCTCTGACAAAGGCGATTATTATTAGCATAAGTGCCGCTAAGAATAATTGTTTCGCCTGTGTGTCCGCCTGCAGGAATCCTTGCAGGTATTTCGGCACCATCGATACCGGGTTTGCGCTCATCTTGAGCACCACGTCGATGATGTGTTGTCCGAACAGCGGTACGATTGTCCTGAAATACTGGACTACGTAAAGCATGCCGAACGATACAAGAAATAAGAACCAGTACTTGCCCATCCATTTGAACATCAGTCCCAGTATTTGCAAAAGACTCTTGTCAGTCTTTTTTGAATTCAACGTATCCATATCCCAATTCACCCCCCTGTTTCCTTGATATGGTCAAAGTAATTACATCTTCTCTATAACCTGCATTCCCAGTAGTCTCATCCCGTCGTCAAGTATTGTTCTGACCATTTCGATCAAGTTGAGTTTCGTACTCATCTCTAAAACGTCCTCGACGATTACTTTCTCCTTGGCGTAGAAACTGTTGAACTGGCTTGCCAGGTTTAACAGGTACTTCGCCAATATCGATGGTGAGTACTCTTCTTTCGTCTTGATGATGATATCTTCATATATGCTGATCGATTTGATTAAATCGAAAAAGATGTCTTCTTTGAATAATTCAAAATTTATTTTGTCGGTCAAAGCTTTTGTGCTGTTTAAGATCGATGTGATCCTGACCGATGTGTATTGTAAGTATGGCCCCGTCTGCCCAGAGAAGTTGACCATCTCTTCGAGATTGAACTCGAAATCATTGCCCCTGAAGTTCTTCAGATCATTGAAGATTATTGCGCTTACGCCGATTTTCTGGGCGGTTTCTTCTTTGTTCTGTAATCCCGGATTCTTTTCATTTATATAGTCGAGACTCAGTCTTGACGCTTCGTTTAGAACATCGACCAATTTGACGATTTTGCCCTTTCTGGTCGACATCTTCTTACCGTCTTGCAACACCAGTCCGAAGTTGATGTGATGGATATCTTCAAAAAAACTATAACCCATAAGCTCCACAACTTTCTTAAGTTGTTGGAAATGAAGTTTCTGTTCGTTTCCGAC
>CAYZPL010000137.1:0-3475 GCA_964480415.1 uncultured Candidatus Izemoplasmatales bacterium | reverse complement strand
CCTTCCTGTTTTGAAGAAACATATTCTGTATTGAGTCCCTCTTCTTTCAATTTTTTGATCAACGCAAGCTTTTTCTCATCATGGAAGTATTCATATACGCTTTTAGCAATGATTTTGCCCACATCTCTGATGTTGATCAAGTGTTCCAAAGACATATCTTTGAAATCGTCGATACTTTTTACCTGTTCCGCCAGCACTTTTGATGTTTTACTACCAACATGTCTTATTCCGAGCCCGAAAAGCAGCTTGTCCAAGTTGTTAGATTTGCTGTTTTCAATCGAATCCAGAAGATTTGATATGCTTTTCTCTCCGAATCCTTCCTTGCGTATAAGTTCCTGATAGTGGTTGTGCAGACTGAATATATCAGAAATCTCCACAACATATCCGTCATTATATAATTCCGTCAGAATGCTTTCACCCAATCCGTCGATATTATATGCTTCTCTCGATGCAAAGTGAATCAAGCCTTCCAAATGTTTTGCCTCGCAATTAGGATTCAAACAGTAGTAATCCGCCTCTCCTTCTCTGCGAACCAAAGTACTGTTGCATTTAGGACATTTTTTAATCATTTCAAAAGGTTTTTCATCGCCTTTTCTTTTTTCTGTCACCACGCGAAGTACTTCAGGGATTATCTCTCCAGCTTTTCTAACAATAACATGGTCATTTATTCTGATGTCTCTATCCTTGCAGAAATCTTCGTTATGCAAGGTAGCTCTTGATACAACGGATCCGGAAATCAAAACTGGTTCCAAATCTGCAACAGGTTTGACAACGCCGGTCCTACCGATTTGAAATCTGATATTCTTTAGTATTGTCTCAACTTCCTCCGCCGGGAACTTATATGCTATGGCCCATTTAGGATATTTAGCGGTATAGCCTATCTTGTCATACAATCTGAATTCATTGACTTTGAAGACGACACCGTCTATATCATATGGCAGATCGTGTCTGATATCTTCTACTTCTTTAACATATTCTACAACTTCTTCGGCATTATTGCAGAATCTTATTCTGTCATTGACTTTGAACCCGAGTTTCTTAATGAACATCAAGGAATCATAATGTGTTTCAAACTCTTCTTCCGCAAACACATAATATAGAAAAGCATCGAGATTACGTTTTGAGACAAGTTTGGGATCTAGTTGCCTGATACTTCCTGCAGCGGCATTTCTTGGATTCTTGAATTCCTCTTCACCGCGTTCTCTCTTTTCCTTATTAAGTTGCTCAAAACTGGCTTTACTCATGAAAATCTCTCCTCTTACCTCGAGATTCTTTTCATATGCTATGCGCAAAGGTATTGTTTTGATGGTTTTGACATTTTCGGTAATATCTTCGCCGACAATTCCATCTCCGCGAGTCGCAGCTTGAACCAATAAGCCGTTTCTGTACTTAATGGATACGGACAATCCGTCAATTTTAAGTTCAGCGGTATATGTGTAATTGGAAACAACCTTCTTAATTTTGTTATCGAAGTCAAAAATGTCTTGTTCGCTGAAAAGGTTGCCTAAAGAAAGCATCTGACGATCATGCGTAACTTTCTTGAAACTCGAACTTACCACCCCGCCTACTCGCTGGGTCGGCGAATCCGGTGTTACAAGTTCTGGATGTTCATTTTCAAGTGTGATTAATTCCTTCAACAACTTATCGAATTCATAGTCGCTGATAGTAGAATTATTCAACTGATAATATTCATAACTGAATTTATCAATTTGCGCTCTTAATTCAATAATGCGTTTTTTATAATCCATTATTTTTTCTCCATTACTTCATAACTTGGATGATTTTTCAATAAAATCTTGATGCCTATCGGACTTGGGAAAGCTATCTTGACCTTATCATCGCTAACGTCTACAATTACCCCTTTCCCAAAGGTTTTATGTATTACTTTATCTCCCAATTTTACTTCCTTTATCTCTTTACTTTCCTGAAAATAATTTTCAATAGTCGTGCGTTTGTGTCTGTGCATCGGTTTTTCTATTTCAATATTTTTCGGTCTGTACATACCTTTCTTTTCAACATAGTTTTCTTCTATTTCGTCAATGAATTGAGAATCGAGATTTTCCATATAATGTCCATACATGAATCTGCTTTTGCAATTGGTAAGATAGACTTGTTCTTTCGCTCTTGTCAAAGCCACATAAAACAGCCTTCGTTCTTCATCGACTCCATTGTCTTGAAGACTTTGGCTTGACGGAAATAATGTCTGTTCCAGACACGCTATGAATACTATTTTAAATTCTAACCCTTTCGCAGAATGGACTGTCATGAGCTTGACACAATTATTGAAATCGACTTCATCCTCAGCCTCTTCATGAAGAGTCAGGTCGTTCAAAAGTTGGGATAGGATCTCATAGTTCGAAAAATTCAGATCATAATCCTTGATCTTTTCCAATATTATCGTTTTGAACTCATTGAGGTTGTCGAGCCTTCTTTCCGATTCGAAAGCCTTGTCTCCAACCGTGTCATTTTTCTCTAACATGTCTTTATAGCCGCTCTTTTCAAGCAGGATGTCGTACGTTTCGAGCAGATTCCGTTTTTCAATGTTCATCTGCAAATCTATAATCATGTTTTTGAATTTAATGAGTTCTTCTTTTGATTTCTTGTTAACAAATGGCATGTCATCATCGATCAAATCAATCAATTTCAGATTATTGTCTCTTGCCAAATTGACCAACTTGCCAAACGAGATCTTCCCAACGCCTCTTTTAGGAACATTATATACTCTTGAAAAGGAAAAATCATCACCTTTATTGATTATCAAGTGCAAATAAGCGATTATGTCCTTGATTTCCTTGCGCTTATAGAACGATATGTTGCCCACCACTTTATGAGGTATGTCATATTTCAGGAACATATCTTCAAATCTACGGCTCATCGAGTTATTTCTGTACAAAATGGCTATATCGTTGTATTGGAGGCCTTCTTTTATGAAATGCTTTATTTTATCATATATATAGTAAGCTTCTTCTTCATCGGTACCAGCTTTATAGTGAATGATTTTTTCTCCCGGGCCAAGAGTCGAGAAGAGCTCTTTTTCGATGCGATTCTTGTTGTTTTTGATGACACTGTTTGCAGCTTTGAGGATATTGTCTCTAGAACGATAATTCTGATTGAGGATCACTCTCTCATAATCGGGGAAATCTCTCATGAATTTCTTTATATTTTCAATGTTCGATCCTCTGAAAGCGTAGATGCTCTGGTCCTCGTCTCCGACTATGAAAATGTTCTTGTGTTTTTTTGCCAGAAGTCTGATTATCTGATACTGTAGATCATTGGTGTCTTGAAATTCATCCACAAGTATGTATTGAAACATCATCTGATACTTTTCAAGTACGTCTGGAAACTCTTTGAAAAGTTGCAAAGTCAATATCAATAGGTCCTGAAAATCAACCAGGTTGTTTTCTTTAAGGTATTTGTTATATTGAGGATATATTTGTTCGATAACCGAACGTTCCGGCTCGAATACATATTCCAT
>CAYZPL010000136.1:0-3545 GCA_964480415.1 uncultured Candidatus Izemoplasmatales bacterium | reverse complement strand
CACCGATCGTATATACGTTCATCGCGACTTCAGGACCGGGACCTTTCCTGGTTTTGGCCGTCAATATCATCATGCAGTTCATCGAGGGTAATTTCTTCCAGCCGCTCATCATGTCCTACAAACTTTCGATCCATCCGATCATAATCATCATATCGATTCTGTTCTTCGGATCTTTGCTGGGACCACTGGGAGTCATCTTCGCTTCCCCGATCGCAGCATCCATCAGAGTAATCTATAATTTCTTCGTCGAAAGAAGAAGGGATAAGATGCTGGAACTGGCTGAGGCGAAGGGATCATGATCAAGAAGAGCAATCCAACCATCTATTCCCAATTCGAAATAAACGCCATATTGATGTATGCGACACTCATCATGTATATGCCGCTAATTCTGGTGTTCACCTATATCCTTGAAATCGAGAATTATGTGAATATAAATATCTTTATGTTATGGTTGGTCATTTCCGACTTCATATTAATTGTGATCGGGACAATTGTGCTTTTACTGCGGAAGGATCATTTGCAAAGACAGGTGAAAGCTAATTACCGCAGCGAGTTTTTCTATCTGGTCTTCATGTCCATGTTCGGACTTCTCGGTTTTGTGGTGATTTACGATTATCTGGGCGGGAACCGTCAATACGTCGCAAACTATCTTTTGGTGCTTTTATCAATTCTGCTTTACGTCCTGATATATCTGGGAAGAAAATTCTTCAGATTCGATTTATTGAGAAAGAAATAATGGCTGCCTAACGCAGCCATCTTTATTAAGAGGTGGAATCATGAGATTCAATCGTTTGGCAAATCTGATCGGCGAACAGAAACTTGACTATCTGAAACACCGCACTGTGATGCTTTTCGGTTTGGGAGGCGTCGGTTCCTTCACTTTCGAGGCGCTGGTCAGAAGCGGTGTCGGTAAAATAATCATCATTGATTTCGATAAGGTCGATCCAACCAATATAAACAGACAATTGGTCGCTTTGGAATCGACCGTCGGAAAATACAAAACCGAAGTGGCAGAGGAAAGAGGTAAAGATATCAATCCAGATGTCATCATCCTTGCTTATCCGGTCAAGGCCAACAGTCAGACGATACCAGACCTCTTGGATATGAGACCCGATTTTGTCATCGACTGCATCGATGACGTCATTGCCAAGATGGAGATAATCGAAGGTGCCGAGAAAAGAGACCTGTTGGTGATATCTTCGATGGGCTTTGCCAACAAAACCCATCCCGAACTCACGCAGATTTCTACTTTGGACAAAACCTCTGTCTGTCCTTTGGCGAAATCATTGCGCAAAAAACTCAAAGACAGAAACGTAAATCTAAATATTCCGGTGGTTTTCTCGACGGAACCACCAAAACCTGTTCAGGACAAGAACATTTTGGGTTCATCGGCTTTTTGTCCAAGTACGGCAGGACTTTATATCGCATCATACGTGATAAATAAACTGATAGGAGAATAAAATGAAAAAAATAATTGTAGCCGGTGGCTGTTTCTGGGGCGTTGAAGCCTACTATGAAAGAGTCAAGGGCATTACGAAATCATTAGTCGGATATACCGATGGTGAAGGAAAAAATCCCACTTACCAGGAAGTGTGCGCCTCATCGGGACATGTGGAATCTGTTTTACTTGAATATGATGAGAATATAATTGATCTCAGAAGAATATTGGACCATTTCTTCAATATCGTCGATCCTACTCTGCTAAACCGTCAGGGACATGATATAGGTGTCCAGTATCGTACGGCGCTGTTCTATTTCAGTGATGAAGACAAAGACTTTATTAAGAATTACTTTGACGAAATCAAAAAGAATTACAAGAAACCGATACTGACAGAAATAAAACCTGCAGGTGTTTTCTGGCCGGCTGAAGAATATCATCAGAAATATCTTGACAAGAATCCGAACGGCTATTGTCATGTCGATCTGGATTCGGTCAATAAGATTGAGATAGGAGCCGTCAATGTTAAGATTAAGTAAAGAAGTCGATGAAGCAATCGAAAACAAAATGCCGGTCGTAGCTTTGGAATCGACTATCATATCTCACGGCATGCCTTATCCGGAAAACATGAAGACCGCAAAAGAGTGTGAGAACATAATCAGGGAAAATGGCGCTATCCCAGCAACTATCGCCATCATAAACGGTGATATAGTGGTGGGACTAAACGAAAGCGAAATCGAACTTATCGCCAATGGAAAAACCGAAGTCGTCAAAGTGAGCAGAAGAGATTTTCCTGTTGTCATGGCCGCGAAGAAATGCGGAGCTCTGACAGTTTCAGCGACAATGGCAGTCTGTGATATGGCAGGCATCAGATTCTTCGCGACTGGTGGTATCGGCGGTGTTCACAAGAACGCCGAGCACACATTCGATATCTCGGCAGATCTCGAAGAATTTTCCAAATCTGCGGTTTGTGTGGTCTCCGCAGGCGCCAAAGCGATTCTGGATTTGGAAAAAACCTTGGAATATCTGGAAACAAAAGGCGTTCTGGTATTAGGATACCAGACCGATGATTTTCCAGCGTTCTATACCAGGGAGTCGGGAATCAGGTTGGAATACAGAGCCGATTCACCGGAGCAGATCGCATCCATCTGCAAGACTAAATGGAGTTTGCCGCTAACAGGAGGACTATTGGTGGCTAATCCTGTTCCCAAGGAGTATTCATATCCTCGTTCGGAAATCGACAAAGCAATAAAAGAAGCGATCTCAGAAATGGAGAATCTAGGTATCAAAGGTAAGGAAACAACACCGTATCTACTGAAAAAAATCGTCGAGCTGACAGATCACAAATCACTTGACGTGAACATAAAGCTTGTTTACAACAATTGCCTTCTGGCAGCCAAACTGGCAAAAGCGTTCAAGAAGATCGGAGGCTACGATGAAAAGAAATGATTATATCTCATGGGATGAATATTTCATGGGCGTCGCCTCTTTATCTGCGATGCGCAGTAAAGACGATTCCTCCCAGGTGGGAGCTTGCATCGTCAATATGAAGAACCATATCGTCGGCATCGGCTACAACGGATTTCCGATCGGGTGCGATGACGAAAGTCTTCCTTGGAAGAGGGAAGGCGGTTTTCTGGAAACAAAATACGCGTATGTGGTCCATGCGGAACCGAACGCGATTTTAAACTCGACTGTTGACTTGGAAGGGTCAAGAATGTACGTAACACTTTTCCCATGCAACGAGTGTGCCAAGCTGATCATCCAATCAGGAATAAAAGAAGTCATCTATCTTGAGGACAAATACCATGATGACGATGTGTTCGTCGCCTCAAGAAAGCTGTTCGACATGGTCGGAGTCAAGTACAGGCAGCTCATAAATTACAAACTCAAGGTGATTAAAGAATGAAAGAACTTACTGACAAATTCAGACCCTTCATCAGGGTTCTGATATTACCCTACATGCTTATCATGTTCGTGCTCATTTTCCCGATCAATTACTACATATTGAATCCGGGTGGCATAACACCTGTCGAGAATCTGATCACTGTCGACTACAATCAGGACAAGGTCGTCACGGGATCATTGTCATAGACGTACGTCGTCG
>CAYZPL010000135.1:0-3547 GCA_964480415.1 uncultured Candidatus Izemoplasmatales bacterium | reverse complement strand
GATAAATCAAGGAATCTGGATCATAAAGCTTCATTCAATCCGATATTCGACGAATATCCTAGCGAAGTTGAACTTTTGGATGAAGTCAAAGATAACGATCCCAAAACGCTTTTGGCTTTCGAGATTAGAAACTACAGCGACTACTTCAAAGATTACTCCGTAGAAAAATATCATGGAAAGATCAAGGAACTTGTGGAGTTTCTCAAAGAACAATCAAGACATCATTTCAAGAACATCTACATAAGTTCGGTCAATATAATCTATTTATTGCTTGAGACGATCGATAAACGGGTTCTGAACAGAATCGTCGATGCATTCACAAAACAGTACAACAGCGATGAATTAAGCTTACTTGACGTCAGAATCACCGGAGTGACGGTCAGTTCACCGGTCACGAAGGATACTTTGCTGAAGATGACCTATTTGTTGTCGATAACATCCAGACAGCAGAAATACGTCTTCGACAACAAGAATTTCCGTTATAACCAGGAACTGGCAAAGACGATCCTGGTGAACGTAAAGAACATGATCGAAAACAATACCGTTAAGCTGGTTTATCAGGAAATCGGCAATTGGAAGACGATGAAACCAACTTTTCTTGACGTTGAAATAGCCAATCGCCAAATGTTAGGCGACGAACATTCTTTGGCAAGGGTAGTTGTCGCCAATGGCCTTGAATACGACTGGGATCTTTTCGTTGTCAAAAATTTAGTCAAAGACATCACCAAATCGAATGACTTTCATGCTTTCTCGATCAAACTGTTCGCCAAAGACCTGAAAGACATGAAGCGGATCAAAAAAATCATCTCGCAATTGGAAAAGACAAACAAATCGCTTAACAGTTTCCTATTGGTCTTCGACATGGACGAAATCGTCAAACTGAAAGACCTGACTGTTTTCGATACAATCAAGTCAAAAGATCTGGTTCTTGGACTCACAAATGGAATGAAACAACTCAATATGGACAATTTCGAAATATTCAAACTGTTCGATTATATCTTCATTGACAATGAAGATATCAAAAAAGAAGCTTTTCCTAAGTTCAAGTCATTGCTTGAAGACAAGAAATGGATTCTTAATCATGGGCATGAAGTGCTCAAAAAATCGATTTTGGAAACAATGGGCATAGAATATGTCATGGGTGCGGTATTCCCGAAACATAAGAATTTGTCCGATATCAAAAAATAACTGTATCAATATTCGCATCAATTTGTTATAATTGGATTGTTTTGGAGGTTTGCAAAATATGAATAAAGACTGGTGGAAGACTGCCAACATATACCAGGTATACCTGCGCAGTTTCAATGACACAAACAACGACGGTATCGGTGATATCAACGGAATCACCGAAAAATTGGAATATATCAAACAACTCGGAATCGATACGATCTGGATTTCTCCACATTATGATTCACCAATGGACGATAACGGCTACGATGTCCGGGATTTCTACAAGGTGAGTCCGGATTACGGCAACATCGAGGATTTCAAGAATCTTCTAAGCAAAGCCCACTCTATGGGAATGAAGGTTTTGACCGATCTGGTTTTAAACCATACATCGGATGAGCATATCTGGTTCAAGAAAGCAAGAAATCCTGAAGATCCGGAGTTTGCAAAATATCACGATTATTATATATGGCAGCCGCCGAAAATCGATGAGTCGGGCAACAGAACCTATCCGACCAGATGGGTAAGTTGGTTCGGTGGTCCTACATGGACATACAACGAAGCGACCAATGAATATTATCTGCATATCTTCTCGAAGAAGATGCCTGATCTGAACTGGCACAATGAAAATATGAAGAACGAACTCAAAAAAGCCATCAAATACTGGATCGACCTCGGAGTCGACGGTTTCAGAGTCGACGCTTCGAATCATCTTGAGAAAAATTGGGATTTTCCTGACGGGAAACCTGGATTCGAGAATTTCTCGGGTTTGCCAAAACATCACGAATATCTTCAGGAACTGGGAAAGGAATTCTTTGTTCCATACAACCTTTTGGCCATCGGCGAATCGGGAGGAGCAACGAAGGAAGCAGCGCTAAAATATGTCGGTTACGGTTCTAATGAATTCAATCTCTTGATTCATTTCGGACATTGCTGGATCGATGTGGATGGTCCCACCAAATGGTTCAAAGGGCCACTTCATCTGCATAAGATAAAGGAATCATACGACCATTGGTACAAAATGCTCTACCACAAAGGCTGGAACCTGATCTATTGGCACAACCACGATCAGCCACGGGTACTTTCCCATTACGGCAACGATAAGGAATATCATAACAAATCAGCGAGAATGCTGGGAATAGCCCTCTATTTCATGCCGGGAACATCGATAACCTATCAGGGAGAGGAGATCGGCATGACCAATCTTCTATTCGAGAATCTCGAGGATTTCCGTGATGTCGAAGTCTTCACGGAATACAAGAATATGATCGAACAGGGACTCTCCCATGAAAAAGTGATGCAAAACATCAGGGACAGATCCAGAGACAACGCCAGAAGTCCGATGCAATGGGATGCGACAAAAAACGCCGGATTCTCAAAACACACTCCATGGATGAAAGTTAATTACAACTATGAGAAAATCAACGTTTTAAACCAAGATAAACAAGCAGATTCGATTTTAAACACATACAGATATATCCTGAATAAAAGACATGAAGACAAAGACAACATCATCTGCGGAGAGATCGAATTCATCGATATTGACAGCGACGAGTCATACATGTATATCAATCGCGGCATAACGAGAGACTATCTGATCGTCTCTAACATAACCGCCGACAAGATCACTATCGATTTGAAGGATCTTGAGCTTGACGGTTTCAAATACCTTTACGGAAACTATCAGGAAAGAGAAGTTCAGGAAAAAATGCTTTTAGAACCATATGAAGCAAACATATTCACTAAAGAAAAACAATGAAGGAGTCAACTATGAAACTAGCTATATACGGCGCCGGAGCCATGGGTACAGTGCTCGGAGCCTTCATCCAGAAGGCGGGAACTGATATCGACCTTATCTCAAGAAACATTGAACATATCGAAGCGCTCAAAAAAACCGGAGCGCATATCATCGGCAAAGTCGATTTCGTGCAGAAGGTCAACGCATACCTTCCGGAAGAGATGAAAAATAAATACGATGTCATCTTCCTGATGACAAAGACATTGGACAATGTCGCGACAGTTACCAAGCTGGAGAAATTCCTGAAAAAAGATGGCGTCATCTGCACAATGCAGAACGGCCTTCCGGAACTGTCGGTCTCCGAAGTCATCGGTGAGGACAGAACCTTGGGATGCGCGATGGCATGGGGTGCGACGATGCACGGCAAAGGCGTATCGGAACTGACGACGATGCCTTCGAGAAAGACATTGTCATTCAGTATGGGAACATACGGTAATGTCAAAGAAGAAAAAGTTAAAGCTGTCAAAGAGACTCTGGAACTTATGGGCGATGTCACTCTCGAAGAGAACTTTATCGGCGCGAGATGGGCTAAACTCACTATAAACAGTGCTTTCAGCGGTCTGTCCGTATTGCTAAATACGA
>CAYZPL010000134.1:0-3601 GCA_964480415.1 uncultured Candidatus Izemoplasmatales bacterium | reverse complement strand
ATAGAAAAACCCTTTTTCCTTAATCATTATATATGATGATATCGAAAGCATCAATAGGAATGCGATTATGAAGAAGGTTATTCCAAACCTGTTCCCGAGAGATGCGTTCTGAAAGACGAAAAGACCCGGAAAGTTTAGAATGAGCATAATGATGGCAAATATGAAATACAGATCACTGATAAGCATCACTTTCAAATCCTGGTAAATTGCCGTCAGGCAATAAGCCACGAATAAGAGCGGTAACAGTGAAGGCGATTTGAAAAGAATGATCAAGCCTATGAATAGAGTGAATATCGTCAGTGTTGAAATGTATTTGTTGAGTCTCAAATACAGACCGTCTTTGGTGCTATAGGAAAAAAGTGCGATGTTGATGGCGATTACACCAAAGAAACTTATGCCGACTTTGATGATTTCCATATATCCGATCTGGGCAATGAGCATATAGCCGATTGCCAGCAACATCATAGAAAAAAGAGCGCCAAGGACAATTACGCTTTTGCTTCTGAGGTGCTTAAGTTCTAGATGTTCACGATATTTTAAAATTTCACTAAAGGCATAAGTCTTTTTTCTTTCCACATTCCCTCCTTATAAAGGCGATTTCTTGATCTTGCTGAAATGTCTTGGATATATATCCGGTGTAGCTTTTATCTTTTCTATAATTATAAGGACATGATTTTCATCAATACTTACCGGATATGAGATGATGTCATTTACCTTTCCACCAAGTTTTGTTATTGCGGCTTTGGCTTCTTTGAGTTCTTCTTCATAATTCATTGATTTGAAGGCTATGAAATATCCTCCGATTTTTACGTAAGGTAAAGATATTTCCGCTAATATGTTTAGCCTCGCGACGGCCCTGGCCGTCACAATGTCATATTTCTTGATTTTATCTTGTTCTTCGGCTCTTCCATGTATAAATCTAACATTTTCGAGTTCGAGTCGTTTTACTAATTCTTTTAAAAAATCTATTCTCTTATTCAAACTGTCAATTATGGTAGGCTTTAGTGAAGGATAGATGATCTTCAAAGGAATTGAAGGAAATCCTGCGCCAGAACCTACATCAAGTATTGATTTATGTTCAACATCAATGACTTTGGAAAGATAGAGCGAATCATAAAAGTGTTTATAGTAAACTTCATCAATTTCAGTTATACGGGTCAAATTATATTTCGTGTTTTCAGATGCCAGAAATTCAAAATATCGAAGAAATTTTTCGTTTTTTAGAAAATCATTTAATTTTGGGTCTAGATATTCTCTTACTTTAAAATTTTCCGACATAATCCACTCTTCTTTAATTTTATCACATTTGCAATTATATTTAATTGCCATTCATGAATTTAGTTCCAAACGTCTTTTTAAGATATATGACAAGCATTTGGATGTCTGTAGGGTTAACACCGCTTATTCTTGAAGCTTGTGATATCGACAACGGTTTTACCTGGTTTAATTTGTTTCTGGCTTCCAGAGCCAAATTGGGAACCAGCAAATAATCCAAATCTTTTGGAAGCTTGATATTCGCCTCTTTCTGCAATTTATTGGCTTCTTTTATAGCTTTATCAATATAGCCTGCATATTTTATATTGATTTCTACCTGTTCTTTCACATCTTCATTTAAGGTAATATCAGTTTTCGAAATCTGTTCAATGTCTCCGTATCCTAATTCAGGTCTTTTTAACAATTCATACAAAGACATTTTTATTTTGATCGGTTGAAATCCTTTTCCAATCAGATAGTCGTTGATTTCTTTCTTAGGAGTGATGTGTTCTTCTTTAAGTCTATCAATCTCATGATTGATATCATCTCGTTTTTTTGTAAAATTATTATATCTGTCATCACTTATCAGCCCGATTTCATGACCGTAATCCGTTAATCTCAAATCGGCGTTGTCATGCCTTAGAAGCAATCTGAATTCGGCTCTCGACGTCAACATTCTATATGGCTCTCTGGTACCTTTTGTGACAAGGTCATCGATCAAGACGCCGATATAAGCTTCATCTCTTCTTAATACCAACGGTTCCAAGTTGTCAATCTTTTTACTTGCGTTTATACCCGCCATCAAACCTTGAGCTGCAGCTTCTTCGTATCCGCTGGTTCCGTTTACTTGTCCTGCGAAAAACAGATTCTCAACTATTTTCGATTCCAAACTCGGCCATAAAGTCAAGGCGTCAATAGCGTCATATTCTATGGCATAAGCATATCTGGCGACTACACAATTCTCAAGTCCCGGAAGTGAATGAACCATTTCTTCCTGGACATCGACAGGCATGGAGGTTGAAAAACCTTGAAGATATACTTCATCGTTATGACTTGATTCCGGTTCGATGAAAAGCTGGTGTCTTTCCTTATCTTTGAATCTTACAATCTTATCTTCGATTGAAGGGCAATATCTTGGTCCAACCCCTTCTACAAGACCGCTGTACATTGATGATTTGGTCAGGTTCGCGTTGATGATAGCGTGTGTTTGCGGACGTGTATGAATCAAGTAACAAGGCCATTCATGATCAAGTTTGCGGAGATAGGAATCATCAAAGCTGAAATGATATGCGAAATCGTCTCCCGGAGATAGTTCCATTTTGGAAAAATCGACTGTTTCTCTTTTGATTCTTGGCGGAGTTCCGGTTTTCAGTCTGAACGTTTCGTGTCCGAGTTTTCTTATTGATTCACTGAGACCGATGGAAGCTTTTTGTTTGTCCGGTCCCATGATTTTGAAGGTATCCCCGATAAGGATCTTCGCTTCCATAAATGTTCCGGTTGTTATTATAACGGTTTTCGCGAATATCTCCTGACCGGATTCCAACCGTACACCTTTCAAAACATCATCTTCCACTATCAAATTTTTGACATAAGCTTCAAGCAAGTCCAAATTATCCTGTTTTTCTAGAGTCTTCAGCATCTCCGCCGGATATTCCAATTTATCCGACTGAGCCCTCAATGCTCTTACAGCCGGTCCTTTGGATTTGTTCAACATCTTCATCTGAAGACATGTCTTATCAGCATTCTTACCCATTTCACCGCCAAGGGCGTCGATTTCACGAACCAGAGTCCCCTTCGCGGGACCTCCGATAGATGGGTTGCACGGCATAAAAGAAACCATTTTCAGGTTTCCTGTGACTAGTATTGTATTTTTATTCAGTCTGGCAAGCGCCAACGCGGCTTCGACACCGGCGTGTCCGCCACCGACTACGATTGCATCGTACATAAAATCACGTTCTTTCAGTATTATTTTACATAATATGAAATCTTATGTAAAGTTAAGCGCCTAAATCATATCAATTTATAATGTTTCAGGCCTTCGATGACTCCGAAGTTGTCCACATCGTTCGTCACAAAATCAGCTATTTCTTTCAATTCGTTATAGGAGTTGCCCATGGCGATACCATGTCCTGCAAGTTCTAACATTGAAAGATCGTTTATTCCGTCACCGAAAGCATAGACATCTTCAGGTTTATATTTTAGATAATCCATCAGGATTCTCGCCCCATCGGCTTTCAGATCCCCTTTCAGGTTAACATCGAAGCCATATGTATTCGATCTGTGAAACACAAGTTCAGGGACAGCTTCTTCTAAAACCGGAATCTGTTTGATGTCGAAAATCAACATG
>CAYZPL010000133.1:0-3619 GCA_964480415.1 uncultured Candidatus Izemoplasmatales bacterium | reverse complement strand
TTTATCATGATTTTAGCAGATTCTGTTTTTCCTGATGCACTTGGCCCTAATAAAATTAACATATATATCCTCTTAATATTCTTTCTATACATCAATTATAACAAAAAACTCTACTCCTTAGAATCAAAATAGATATTTTTCTTGAAGTAATATTAAATTTGCTTAAAACAAGGAAAAGTAGTATAATACTTATCGATATTTTGTTTATTCACTTTGTTAAAGGAGCGAATTCATGAAGAATAGAAAGCTTTCTCCACTAGCAATCGTAGCCTTGAGTTTCTTAGGTATCATTGTAGTTGGAGTATTTTTATTAAAATTGCCGATTTCAACAAAGGTAGACGGACCTTTATCATGGGTCGATTCCATTTTCTTATCGACTTCTGCAGTCTGTGTGACCGGACTTACAACAGTTGCTGACTTGTCTGTCAGACTATCGATTTTCGGCAAATTCGTATTGGCTTTTCTAATACAGATAGGTGGTCTCGGAATCGTGACCATTGCCATATATGTACTTGTCATTCTCGGTATCAAGATCGGTGTAACGGAGCGATATGTTTTAAAAGAAGCCTTGAATCAGCATTCCTTGGCCGGAATGATCCGACTGGTGAGATCGATCATTTTCACCACTCTGATCATCGAATCATTCGGGATGGTGATCAATTTCATCGTATTCATACATGATTATAGTTTCTGGCAGGCTTTGGGCCTGGCGGCGTTCCATTCGATTTCGTCGTTCAACAATGCGGGATTCGATATCCTAGGCGCGACATCCTTGCAACACTATCAAGGCAACTGGTTGCTAAACATCAATACCATGCTGATGATAGTTATTGGTGGTATCGGATTCATCGTAATCAGGGATATTCTTGAAAAACGCAAATGGAATCAGTTGAGTCTATATTCAAAAATCGTTTTGAAGACAACATTGTTCCTGATCGTGTTCGGAGCTTTGATCATCAAATTGTTCGAATACAGCGGTGTCACTTGGCTGGAAGCCTTTTTCCAGAGCATCACCACAAGAACCGCCGGATTCTCTACAGTGAACATAAGCATGTTCTCATATTCCACTCTGGTCGTGATCATGATTCTCATGTTCATCGGTGCTTCACCTAACTCGACCGGTGGTGGTATCAAAACAACTACTTTCTATGTCATATTCAAATCTGTAATCAGTTTTATTTCAGGCAAACCGATTGTGGTTTCAAAACGTAAGATCGACAACACTAACCGCACAAAAGCTTTTGTACTAGCCTCACTTGCGATATTCTCGGTGCTTGTCATCTTCCTGGTCGTCGCCCGGATCGAGATGAGCAACACTACCTACAACATGACGTTCACTGAAGTCCTTTTCGAAACGATATCTGCATTCGGTACGGTCGGACTCTCAATGGGTATAACTCCTCATCTGTTGGCCGCCTCCAAAGTGATTTTGTCATTCCTCATGTTCCTGGGAAGACTGGGACCTATCACTATCTTCGGCATCATGAACAAAAACTGGGGAATGCCGAATGTTTCATCAGTTGATTACCCAGTGGAAAAAATATTAGTCGGATAAAAAATAAAATCTCTACTTTCGCAATGTATAAGTAGAGATTTTTTTATGCATGGAATCTTTTTTTGATTTCGTCTTTGATTGATTTCGGAAAGAAAAATATTATGAATAGCAAGATGAATGCGGCCGTGCCGAATGCGGCCAGAGCCGGCCATGCTATCGATATCACTTTTACGAAATATAGAATCAGGGGTACAAGCGATATTACTGCGATGGTCAGTAGATAGAAAATGTAGTCTCTATAGTTTATCCTCTTGATCCAAATGAGCACCGATATCGCCAGATTGCAGGCGGTCAATAGAAACGGGGTTATGTAGTTGATTGCCCAACCGTTGTTGGCGGGATATGTCGTTTCATCAATCAAAATCAATAACAATATCAAAAGCGTCGTAAGGAATGCGAGTCTGAATGCGAAATTCTGTTTGGTGAAGACTCCGTATCTGACAAGGAACCAAAAGTATATGATCGAGCCGATCGGAATCAATGACCAGAACATTCCGTTCCAATCGGAGAGATTCACCACCAAAAGAATGACGATGGCGATTACTGTCAAAAATCCGACGATTTTCTTGGTGATTGGAAGCACGGTTCTGTTAGAAGATACATATTCGGGATAAATTTCCAGGTAATCCGAATCGCACTTGCCTTCAAGAATCTGATGGCACAAAGGACAATATTTCTGATTCGTGTTGATCGTGATATTACACTTGTTACATGTTTTCATCTAATATTCCTCCACGAAGTTGCTTTCGATGTGAATTTCGAATCCCTGGTTGGTGAAATGTCTGAAAAACTCTCTTTCGATTGTAGTCTCGATAATCGAACGGGTAAAAGTGATTTTGAACTTGTCAAGATAGGAAACGATAGCGCAATTCACTGTGTTGAACTTACCGGAATATACAGCAGCAGTCACATCAACGATATATGGCTGCATCGATTCCGGAAAATCGATTTTGCCGATATTTGTCAAACTCATTGTATTAAGTTTCATACCTAGCATGTTGTATCCGATCTTGAGTGCAATTTTCTTTAAATAATATGGTGTGAATCTTAACAACACGTTTTTTTCGAAAGCGACGTTTTCACTCATTTTCCTGATCAGTTCTTCTTTTGTCATACCCTCATGGAATTGTTTTTGTGTATGTTCCAGAAGTTCTTCGAAAGTGATATCGTTTCTCGTCATCACCAGATCCGTTTTGACGAAATTCGAGAAATTCCTCAAAGTGTTCGAAGGAAAATGTTTTCTGAGATTGACTGGCACAAAAATTTTGAGTGGTGCCTTATTTGATTTCAGATGTTCGCGATATTGAATTTGTGTGACATATATCGTATACATCATCAAAGCCGTTATATATTCAGTCACGGTAGCGTTATGGCTACGCGAGAGTTCCAATATCTGCTTCGTGCTCAAAGTCCCGGAAATCAAGCCTGTGTTGAAATCGGGGATCGGCGTTCCCTTGATTCTGTAGGCTCTTTTTTCCGGTATGTGTTTGCGATTTTTCGCATTGTAGAATTTTTCGTTGGCGTCTTCATATTCTTCTTTGACCGGTCTCTCCGATTTGGTCAGGATCATATTGTCAGGTGTAATTTTCTTGCCTGACAGAACCAAATACTCAAAGACCAGAGATTTCAGCAACATGAAAGCACCGGCTCCGTCGGCTAATGAATGGAATATCTCAAGTGCAATAAGATTGTTTCGATAAAAGATTTTGAATAGATAATGATTGTTTTCTTTGTGATTTATATGTCCGCATACTTCATGGGACATTTCTTCCACAAGAAAAGGTTTGGCATTATGATCCAGATAGTTCCAAAACAATCCGTGTTTCAGTTTCACTTTGAACATCGGATAGCGGTCCAGAATCCCGTCGGCAGCAAGCTGGAGTACCTTCGGATCCACTTTTTCGCTGAGTGAAACCTGCACTCTGAAAGTGTTCGTCTCTCTCCGGTTGGACACTTCAGGAAAAATCTTCCCTGAGTTGTCTAGCCGGAACCAATCCTCATATTTATTTTCAATTGCCATATCGAGTTCTCCTATTTCAAATTCTCTCTGACGAATTCCTTCAT
>CAYZPL010000132.1:0-3626 GCA_964480415.1 uncultured Candidatus Izemoplasmatales bacterium | reverse complement strand
GGGCTTTTTGTATATTCCTCCCGATTTTCGCTTTCATTTCGTAGTAGATTCCTGATTCGACGATGCTTAACAACATTAATGTTATCATCGTACCCGGTGCCATCGGCTTTTTCGGTATCTTGATTCTTTTTGCATTAAGAATAACGAGACATTTGACTAGAAAATAGCGTCATAGATAGAAAGAGGGGAAATATGAAGATCAAAAAACTTTTATTGTTTTTTATTTTGTTGACAATATCTGTTTTAGGAATGGAAACAGTAAGTGCCGACATGGGTCCTAAGCCCACATCTACAATTGAGATTGTCGGCATGAATCAGCCTTATCATATGGATTTGCTGATACCCATGAATGGTCGTTTCGCAGTTCTTAGTCAAGCTAAGATCGCATCACAAACCGCAAACTATTATTATGATTCAAGCAATTATCCGACGGTTTTAAACGGATTCGAAGATGATGACAAGTACATCTCTTATACTTTGTATACCGATATGCCGCGGACCATAAGTCAATCGGATGACAATCCCAATGAATTCGTTGCAGGGTACTTCGCTCCACCAGAAATATTCAAAATAGTTTTGGTGACGAATGATAACGCGATAATCATTTCTCGATTGATTGAAAAGACTTTCTTTGACGCGGAGTTCACCTTCGATGTAAGTGATGGCAGTGTTTCACAAATCCAAGCTGAACATACTTACCAAGGAGTTGGGACGGCAACTGAAAACATACCGATAATGAATATGATAACAGAGTTTGTTCTCACCGTCTTTTTCACATTGGCGATCGAGATAGGAATCTTATGGCTCTTCAAATATCGCGAAAAGAGTTCGTATAAACTTGTTATCATTGTTAATGTAATTACACAATCTTTGCTTTATGGAATAATAGTCGCAGTTTCATTCTTCTCTGACCCGTTCTTTACTCCAATAATAATATTGCTTTTCGGAGAACTGATCGTATTCATTGCAGAGATTGAGATTTACGGAGCGTGGTTGAGAGAAAGAAGTAGGGGTATCGCTGTTATCTATGCCATTACAGCCAACTTGACTTCTTTCATTTTCGGCTTCATTGTTTGGATTATTGCGGGAAACGTGATTTTCTGATAAATGTTTTGGAGATATGAAAATAAAACATCACCTGATTTTCATGGTGATGTTTTTATATGGATTATTAAATGTTTATTCAAAAGGATATTTGAGACCAATCAATTTTCTAACCTTGTCCATGGTTTTCATCGTTCTTAAACTGGATATGTGTGACCTGATGTCGTTATCAAGCTTATGCTCTTTAATTGTCTGGACGAAAGCGTCTATTTGATATGTGAATCCTTCACCATTGAATGGTAGAAAGTATCTTTCATCGTTGATGAACACTTCACTGCTACGGGAAAAATCGGTTATTTTGATAACGGCTTTTTCAAAAACCAGTTCAGCATCATTTTCATATGTTTCGCTGATGCTTGAACGAAGATGGATATTAGCACCGTTCTCATTGTTGATTTCTATTGAGCAATTTTCATCTACCCCAGTATCAGTCATCGACGCTTTGGCTTTGATATCGACAGTCTTTGCGGGTTCGATGAACTCATAGAAGCTGATTGGATATACTCCCATATCCAGTAGGCTACCACCGGCAAGATCTTTATTGAGCAGTCGTTTCTCTTTTGGATAGGTGTCGATCAACCTATAGCCGAAATCAAGTTTTGCCTCAATCAGCTTACCATAACCATTATTTTCTATCGCTTGTTTGACAAATTGGGAGGAAGGCAGGAAATGCGTCCACATCGCTTCCATCAGTAGCACATGGTTATGTTTGGCAAAAGCAATCATCTTTTCCAGTTGTAGGGCATTGACTGAAATCGGTTTTTCGACTAGAACATGTTTTCCATACCTGATGAACAGAAGCGCTTGCTCAAAATGGAAATTATGAGGAGTGGCGATATATACAGCATCGATGACGTCGCTTTTGGCCATATCTTCATAACTGGAAAAAGCATAGTCGACTTTGTAGCGTTTTTTGTATTCCTCAGCTTTTTCCGGATTTCTTGCGGATACAGCTGTGATTACTGCGTCTTTGCTTAATTTGATGTCTCTTGCGAATTTCTGTGCGATTCCACCGCCACCGACGATTCCGAAACGTACCATCAGAAATCTACATTGTCAAATTCAGGAAATAATTTATGACCATTATTTTGTTTCCTGATTTGATGCATCTCCTCTTCATTAAGACTGAAATCGAAAACGTCGAAATTTTCGATGATTCTTTTTGGAGTGATGCTCTTTGGGATTACGACGATATCTCTTTCAATCAACCATCTGATCGCAATCTGGGGAACGCTCTTGTTATGAGCTTTTGCTATATTCTGTAATACTTCGTTGTCCAAGAGATCTTTTATATGATGGCTCATCAAAGGGGCATATGCTTCTAGTTGGATGTCATGTCTTTTACAATAATCATGCAGAAAATGATTCTGCAGACCGATGTGTGTTTCAACCTGATCGACCATAGGAATAATTTCTGTGTTCTCAAGCAAGAACTGCAAATGGTGGATATTGAAATTACTTACACCGATTGCTTTTGCCTTTCCGGCTTTATATAGTTCTTCTAAAGCTCTGTATGTGCCAAGCGCTTTATCATAACCTTTGAACCAGTGGATCAGGATCAAATCAACATAATCCACTCCCAGTCTTTTAAGGGAATCGTTGACTGCCTTTAGAGTAGTTTCATATCCCTGGTCATTGTTCCACACTTTGGTTGTAATGAATATTTTCTCTCTTTCTATACCGGAATCTTTGATTGCCTTTCCTACATACTCTTCATTGCCATATGCGGCCGCGGTATCTATGTGAGTATAACCGTTTTTCAATGCGGTCAGAACCGCGTTATAAGAATCTTCGTCTTTGCTTCTAAAGGTGCCGAGCCCGATAATAGGCATCTTGATTCCGTTGTTTAATGTGACACTTTTCATTCTTATCACCTCTGATTCTAGTATATCATTTTTATATTTATAATGGTAATGATTAACTCCTGAAACAAATTTATTTTTTCTGAATAAAGAAATATTTTAGCATCATCGTACTATGTAAGCAAAAGGAGGGAAATATGAAGAAAAGCATATTACTAATCATTTTGTCTTTCATAGTGATTTTAAGTTTTTATAAGGTCGATGTTTCTGCACTGACATCGGACTATCTGCCTGGAGGGATAAATTATCTTGACCCGGATAATTTTGTTTTTAGAGAGGGAACTGCGACGGAAGCTGCAGGATATATTTGTAAAGAAAGTTTCTTGATTAAACCTTTCACGGATTACACCTATAGTTTCCCGGAAGATTATAGCTATATGGTTCAAGACAACGTAGTTGTGACATTTTATGAGAATGGTTCGGAAATAGACAGTCTAATTTACAGAGATTCGGATTTTACTTTGGATGCGGGAAAAAATGTACAGTACATAAGTTTCAAAACTCCAGTCAATGCGAATTATATGAAATTGTTCATACCTGATAATGGAGGGTATATTCTCGAAAACCAGTTTTACCAATTTCAATTGGAGGAAGGGTCTTATCCAACGGATTATCAGGCGTATATGCCAGGAACCGTTATCGATACCGAAGCTCCATATT
>CAYZPL010000131.1:1454-3631 GCA_964480415.1 uncultured Candidatus Izemoplasmatales bacterium | reverse complement strand
AAAAATTGAAAGAAGAGGGACTCAATACAGAATATGTTTCTTCAAAACAGGAAGGCAATTCTTTCTTTACCGGTAAAACGGTGGTTCTTACAGGAACATTGAGCAACTTTTCACGTAATGATGCCAAAGAGATTATCGAAAATCTCGGAGGTAATATATCATCGTCGGTTTCGAAAAATACCGATTATATCCTTTTGGGAGAAAATCCTGGTTCGAAATATCAAAAAGGACTGGATTTTGGCATAGAAATTTTAACAGAGGAAGAATTTAAAGAAAGAATAAAGTAGCAGGTGGTATAGATTGAGCGATTATATTACAATCAAAGGTGCTAGAGAGAACAATCTCAAATCTATTGATTTACAATTCAAGAAAAACCAATTGGTCGTTATGACGGGTCTTTCCGGTTCTGGAAAGACCAGTTTGGCGTTTGATACAATATATGAAGAAGGAAGAAGAAGATACGTCGAGTCGTTGAGTGCATATGCAAGACAGTTTCTTGGCAATATGGAGAAGCCGGACGTGGATTCAATCGAAGGATTGTCCCCAGCAATATCAATAGACCAGAAAAGCACATCACATAATCCTAGATCAACAGTTGGAACAATCACGGAGATATATGATTACGTGAGATTGATGTACGCACGTATCGGTAAACCATACTGTCCTAATCATGGAATAGAAATCAAGTCGCAGACGGTTCAGGAAATGACAAACAGAGCATTGGAATACGACGGAAAACGGATGGTAATCATGGCGCCGGTCGTAAGAGGCAAAAAAGGTACACATGAAAAGACAATTGAGACATTGAGGCGTGAAGGTTATACAAGAATCAGAATAAATAATGAGGAATTTGAGCTTGATCAGGAATTTAATCTAGACAAAAATAAACGATATGATATAGATGTTATCATCGATAGGATTGTCGTCAAGGAAAAAATCACTTCTAGGATCTATGACTCGATGGAAGTTGCTTCAAAGCTCGGGAATGGACTTGTAAAGGTCTTGGTCGATAATGAAGAGGTACTATTCAGCGAACAATTCTCATGCCCGATCTGTGGTTTTACAATTCCGGAATTAGAGCCGAGACTGTTCTCATTCAACTCTCCATTCGGAGCTTGCAAAACTTGCTCTGGATTAGGCTTCATTCGAAAGATAGATATAAATAGACTGATTCCAGAACCGGAACTTTCGGTAGCTGAAGGTGTTTTCAGAAAATATACAGGGCAAGAATCGATATTCTATCAACAAATTGAACAAACTGCGAAAGCGCATAACATAGACATTTACACACCTTTTAACAAGTTAACTGAGAAGGAAAGAAACGTTCTGTTATACGGATCCAACAAAAATGTCGACTTCAAATACATTTCAAGAAGCGGAAATATGTTCCATCAATCCACCAAACAATTTGAGGGCGTTGTAAACAACCTTGAAAGACGGTATTTGACAACCACCTCAAAAATGGTCAGAGACTGGATAGAATCGATGATGAACGACATAACGTGCGATGATTGTCACGGAAAAAAACTCAATCAAGAAGCTTTGTCAGTTAAGATAAACGGACTCAATATTGATGATTTCACCCACATGAGTATTCTGCATTTATTGGATTTTTTGGAAGGACTTAAGCTTACAGAAAAGGAATACGAAATTGCAAGACCTATATTAAAAGAAATTAAGGAGAGACTCAGTTTTCTAATAAATGTTGGCTTGGATTATCTGACGCTTTCAAGATCTTCAGCCACTTTATCCGGGGGAGAAGCTCAAAGAATTCGACTAGCGACACAAATAGGATCCAGACTTACCGGTGTCCTATATGTTTTGGACGAACCATCGATAGGTCTTCATCAAAGAGACAACCGTAGGCTGATAAATACACTTTACGGAATGCGTGATTTGGGCAATACAATGATTGTCGTGGAACATGACACCGAAATGATTGTATCAAGCGATCTGATCGTCGATATTGGCCCGGGAGCCGGTGATCAAGGGGGCGAAGTTGTATTTGTCGGAACTCCGGAAGAACTAATGAAAGATACCAAATCTATTACTGGCAAGTACCTTCGCGGAGAAATGAGAATTGAAATCCCCAAAAAAAGAAGAATGCCAGACAGAGGGTTTTTGACAGTCAAAGGCGCAAGACAAAACAATCTGAAATCGATTGATGTCGGTTTCCC
>CAYZPL010000131.1:0-1354 GCA_964480415.1 uncultured Candidatus Izemoplasmatales bacterium | reverse complement strand
GTTTTCGATGAAATAAGAAATTTGTTCGCATCGACGAACGAAGCCAAATTAAGAGGCTATAAGAAGGGCAGATTCTCTTTCAACGTCAAGGGTGGAAGGTGTGAGCACTGCCAGGGCGACGGCGTCATCAAGATAGAAATGCATTTTATGCCTGATTTATACGTCGAGTGCGAAGAATGTCACGGTAAAAGATACAACCAAGAAACTTTACAAGTTAAATACAAAGGCAAGAGTATTGCCGATATACTGGATATGAGAATCGAAGAAGCTTTGGATTTCTTCAAAAACATACCTAAGATCCACAAACGTATCAAAACAATCAATGATGTAGGTTTGGGATATATGAAACTCGGACAGTCATCCACGACACTTTCCGGTGGAGAGGCACAAAGAGTCAAACTTTCGTCGGAGCTTTATAAAAAAATTACCGACAAATCAATATATATCCTTGACGAGCCGACAACAGGACTCCATACCCATGACATCAAGAAGTTGTTGCAGGTATTAAAAAATATTGTCGACAAAGGTGCGACTGTAATAGTTATAGAACATAACCTTGATGTGATCAAAGTAGCCGATTATATAGTGGATCTAGGTCCTGAAGGCGGAGACAGAGGCGGACAAGTAGTTGTTTGCGGCACGCCGGAGGAAGTTGCTTTACACAAAAAAAGTTATACAGGTGAGTATCTGAAGAAGATTCTACAAAAAGATAAGTAGCACTTGCTACTTATTTTTTACTCGTTTTTTTAGTATTTTTATGATATTATATTGTATATAATTATTGGCTTCATTAAGAAGGTTCAGTATCATGGAAAAAAATAATAAGGAAATCGATAAGAACGACAAAGATATCCGCAGAGAAATAGAAGAACTGGAAAAACTGATCGAAAAAGTCAAAAAACAGAACGAAGAAGACAAGAAACAACAGAAGGAAATCATGAGGACTCAGAGGCGTACTGTGATGAGTATTGATCTTTCCGCAAATTATTCAAGTAATAAAATCTTGAATTATTTGGCGAGTTTTCTAATAAATTTTATAGTCATTTTTGCGATAATCAAGCTGTTTTCTTTCGCAGTGGTGGAAAACGATTATTATTTGATACTGCTTGCGTTCTTATTCACAGTGTATGAAGAATTGTACAAGAGACTCCTCGTCAAGAAGTACTTTCATCTGATAATATACTCGTCAGGATTGATTTTTTATCTGATGAATCTTTTGTTTTTCTATTTTATGGACTTGGTAGTTTTGGGAAATGCGTTCTCTTTCAACCAATACCTGTATCCATTGCTGTTTGTATTGGTTTTGCAAGCTGTGAGACTAGTGCTAAAGAATATATATCTACGAATATCGAAG
>CAYZPL010000130.1:2182-3633 GCA_964480415.1 uncultured Candidatus Izemoplasmatales bacterium | reverse complement strand
ATATGTTCTAGTACCATCACCAGGTTGAGTCAATACAACCCTCTTCAAGGCTGTAAAATCTTCTGCAGTATAATCAGTCTTGTTATTTGTAGTCGGCGTATTCAGTGCTGTTAGTGGTGTCAACCTCCAAGTATCAATACCGTCGGAGCCAGGTCCGGTTGTTCCATAATAATAGCCATTATTATTACCATCATTATCTGGGTCCATTATGTTTAATGTATTGAAAAAATCATCAGCTGAGGTATAAGATCCTGCAGAATCACCTGTATTGAATACTCTACCTAACAAAGCTTGTTCGGTATTAGCTGTAACACTAAATTGATTTACGGTTACAGTGTTTGATACTGTAAACCATGCATATGTCGAACCGATAGTTGCGACTAATGCAAATAATAGTACGATCCCTGAAAGTAATACTTTGTTTCTTAAACTTTTCATTTTTTTAACTCCTTTATTTTTATTTTTTTATATTTTCCAATTTATTTGTGAATAAATTTTAAATAGTTGTTTTAGATGAAAATATTTTTTATTGATAAACCTTTGCTATTGTGAACTTCATATCCATTTTCACGCCACCACCCATAATTGCATTTGAATGGTCCGGATCTGTACCTTCATACCAAACTGCGACAGTAACTTTAAGAATATCTCCGGGTTTAAATGTCGTAAAATCTTGTTGCATAACTTCTGACGGACTATAAAATGCGGCAGTTAATGGTTCCAATTCTCCAGGATTTGGCCCTAAATTTGATTGTCTCATGGCATATGTCGTCCCAACACCGTTTACGATGACCCTTACACGTAAAGATTCTAGTGCGTCTCTGGACTGAGATAATATGTTCATTTGCGATGCCAGGTCCACCGTAGCATCACCGACATTTTGTACATAGAAAGTATAATCAATATAGTATTGTCCGTTATTCGATCCATCAACAGCCGCTAACTCAGCGTCAGATGGCATACAGACTGATGTTCCATGAGAATAATCATAATACGGTGTGCCACAATATCCAGTCATTGCATCTGCAACCTGAATATTCTTAGCTACTAATCTCGATGAATAATTTTTGTTTACAGAATCGTCATAAATCGTTATTCCGGCGTTTTGTGCCAACCTATCCATACTGAAGGTAAAATTTCCTGTCATTTCTCCATAATATGAAACTGCGAAGATGAGAAAGGTCATGACGGCGCTAACGATGATTCCAAATCTTGCGGCTTTTCCAGCCTTGGCAGCTTTAGAAGCAAACAGTACTCGTTCAGCTAATTTACGTTTATAGCTCATACCGTTTATGACCTCCTTTTAAATCACCAGTTTCGGCCTAGGCTACAAAAAAGCCATTATCTTTTGATCAATACATTCTCCTAAAACCCAAAGTATAAATCTAGGGTAATAAAAAAATGCCTTCATCCTGAGAATATGTACATCTTCTTATACCATTGCAAACACC
>CAYZPL010000130.1:0-2172 GCA_964480415.1 uncultured Candidatus Izemoplasmatales bacterium | reverse complement strand
TCCTCTGATTGATTGCATCTCCTATTACCATAAATTACACCTTAGGTAAAAGAAATGCCCTCATCCTTAAAAGATAACGGCAACTGGCTACCATCCTATCGGAAGGCCCTATAGCTTTGCGTCACTAGCTTTCACTAGTTTTGCTATTTACGCGCATAGTATATTATAAACGGACATTTTTGTCAAGCGGTTTGTGATTTTTTGATGAATATTCGGTTATTTTTTGATGAAATCCGGCTGAAAACTGACATGTTCTGTTTCAGCCGATATTTTTAATAAATTCCGTTTCATCAATTCGCTTGACCTAAAAAGGTCGTTATACATTATACTTCAGGTCTTTTACTAGGAAAAATCCTGTAATCAGGGAAGTGAAAACTAATGGATTCTCATACATGGATGCATGACCCACATCCGGTATCTTCAACCATAGGGAATTCTTGATGTTATGATACAAGTATTCTTGTTCAATTGTCGGAGTAAGAACATCTTGTTCAGCTGATATTATCATTACTGGCAGTTCGAGATCTTTTAGTTTATCACGAACATCATAAGGTTCAGCGCTTCTTGTAAGTCTCTCCATTGCATCGAGGAAAACCGGTGTTGAAAATACTGGAACCAGTATTTTTTCTCTGTTTTTCATCCACTCAATATGTTCATCATAAAACTTGCTTGAATAAATTGAAGGAATCGTGACTTTATAATACAAACCGCCGTCACGAGTTTTTCCTGCTTTGACCCAGCCGTCGCCAATATCTTTTAACCATTCATTTGTATAGGCTGTTGTGTTGAACAACAAAAGTCTGTTAACGTATTCTTGATGGACGCAAGCAAAGCCTAACGCGACCTCGCCACCATAAGAGATACCAACTACATTTATTTTACCAATTTTTAGCCAATTAAGCAAACCCATTAGCAAATTTATTTGTAAATCTTGGGTATATTTTTTTCCTTCCATCCTTGAAGACTGTCCTTGATCGAGAAAATCCACTCTAAGAACGTAAAAATGCTCGGTCAAAGTTTCCATGAATGGCTGCCACGACCTTGTGGACATCATGATTCCGTTCAGTATCAGAAGTGGAGGATTGTTTGGATTTCCATCCAATTCGTAAAATACGTCTTTTTCTTAAAAATTAAAAATGCTCATTTAAAATACCTACATTTATAGCTTCTTTGTAAAGCTCGTCCCTGAATTTCGGATGAGCTATGGAGATAAGCAGTTTTGCTCTCTCTCTGATATTTGTTCCTCTCAGACTTACGCAGCCGTATTCAGTCACGACGTAATCGACATCGTTTCTTGACAGAGACACTGCCGCACCTGGTTTTAGAGTAGGTACTATTTTGGACACTTCAACCCTTTCATCCGAGTCCGGACTTCTGACAAAAGCCGTCGAGTAAAGTGCTATGAACGATCTTCCGTTTTTGGCGTTCTGTGCACCAACAGCCGTATCACTCTGACCGCCTGTGCCTGAAAACTGTCTTGTGCCTATAGATTCGCTGCAACATTGTCCTGTCAGATCGATTTCTAATGTAGAGTTTATCGATACCTGATTATCATTGAGTCCGATGATTGTCGGGTCGTTAACATAGGAACCTCTCAACATCATAACAGATGTGTTGTGATCCAGATATTCATACAGTTCCTTGGTCCCAAGTGCGAAACAACAGACATGCTTGCCTTTGTGTAATGTCTTCTTCTTGCCGTTTACCGCTCCTGACTTGATCAAGTCTATCATGCCGCTTGTGAACATCTCGGTGTGGATTCCCAAGTCCTTTTTGTGAATCAAAGCCTTTGCAACCGCATTAGGGATACCACCGATTCCAAGTTGGATCGTAGCGCCATCGTTGATTTTCTCGGCGATGAGATTACCTATAATCGTATCTTTTTCATTTGGTTCGACATCCGGCAAAGTCGCAGCCTCATAATCGACTTTCACCATATAGTCGATATCAGAAATGTGTACTTCCACATCTCCGTATGTGACAGGAAATTTCTCATTGACTTCAATCACAACGATATCGGCTTGTTCAAGAATTTCTTTCTCGTATATGTTTGACAAGGACAAGGAAATGTATCCGTGCTTGTCGGGTGGAGTCGCGCATGTCACAAACATGTCGACTTTTCTATGATCCAGACGTTTTTTCCCAGCAAAATGAAGATTGTTGGGAATAAAC
>CAYZPL010000129.1:0-3646 GCA_964480415.1 uncultured Candidatus Izemoplasmatales bacterium | reverse complement strand
CTTAATCAATTGATCTCCAGAATGCAAGAGACTTTCGATGACTCGATCGACCAGCTGGTCTATATTTCACACGGTGATTGCCTGGAAGATGCTTTATATGTAAAAAATATCATCCTTGAAAAGTTCAATGTCAAGGAAGATAATATCATCATCAATCATATCGGTCCGGTTATTGGCGCTCACTCCGGAGTCAATACTTTGGCGATATTCTATATCGGAAACGAGAGAGAACTTGATGTGAAATAGAGTTTCGATACGAAACTCTTTTTTCTTGCGTTTATAAGTGCTATACTAAACGTGGTGAATGAATATGATGAATAAAAAAGAATTGTTGGATTATTTAAAGAAAGAGATAAGCGAACCTTTTTCCGGATGGAATTTCGTCCATATGGAAAACAAATGGGAAAGCGATCCGTTAAGTTGGGATTACAAAGACATCGTATTGAAACATCTTGAAGATGATGATAACCTGCTGGATATGGGCACGGGCGGCGGCGAGTTTCTACTAGGCTTGGAACATCCATATAAAAATACATCTGTTACCGAAGGTTATGCTCCAAACATACAGATATGCCTTGATAAATTGGCTCCTTTAGGAATCACGGTCTATGCCATTGACAATTATGAAGAATTACCGATTGCGGATAATCTATTCGATATTGTGATTAATAGACACGAAAGTTTCTCTGCCAAAGAATTGAACAGGATCATGAAGCAAGGCGGATTGTTCATCACCCAACAAGTTGGCAGGGACAACAATTATGATTTAGCCAAGTTTCTCAATCCTCATAGTGAATTGCTGTTTCCGGAAGCCACATTGGAAACACAGGTGGACTTGTTGAAGAAAGCGGGATTTGAAATAATCTTCCAAAAAGAAGCCTATCCTCGTTTAAGGTTCTTCGATATAGGCGCTTTCGCTTATTTCGCAAACATCATCGATTGGGAATTTCAAGATTTCGACATTGAGAAAATGCTGGACAAACTCTATGAACTATATCTCGAGATTGAAAAGGAAGGCTTCATTTCCAGCACAGAGCATAGATTCATCATTGTCGCGAAAAAGAATTAAAAAAACATGTCGGTCAAGCGCATAAGCTTTTCCGACATTTATATTTCCTTATTCTCTATCAGCTTTTTGATATAGTCGAATGTGAACATCTCCCTGACTGAAAAATGTCCGACAATATTGCCGAGATTTTTTCTGTTCGTCGATACGATATCATTTATGTTTTCCCATACCGGGACTATGCCATATGCGATTTCATTTTCGCTAGGTTTTATCCCGCTGCTTACGTCATTGACAGAACAAACATAATAATAACTTATTTGAGTGAACAACTCGTCTTCCGATTGCTTGTCCGGTCTGGTGTGTATTATTTTTCCAATAGGTCTAATCACATCCGTTACCGTGAAACCTGTTTCTTCATTGACTTCCCTTTTGAGAGCCTCAATCAACGTTTCACCGGGTTCGACTCCTCCACCCGGAAGTTTATATTCACCATAATTTTTAAGATAGATGACAAGAAGCTTATCTCCCTCTACGATTACACCTCTGACAGACCTTCTTGTATGTTCTTGTTTATATACTTTGCCTTTTTCACTTTCGTCAATCCTTTTGATTATTTCCATCTTTTGCAAATTTACCCCAATCTTTTTTGATAGATATTGAACTGTATGCGATCAATAACCTCATGGTGAATGCATTCAAGCCCGGCTTTTTCCGCAAACTCATCCAAGATTTCCTTTTTATGGCTTCTGTTTTTCCAATCGCATCCGTAGCCTGTATCGACTTTTTTAGTTTTTGTCTCAATTTCAAAGAATCTTATGTAGAACTCCTTTTCTGATCTGGATTCGGGAAAATTCATATCCCAGAAAAAGAATTTGCCATTGGTTTTAAGCACTCTGCTGATTTCGCTGAAGACTTTCGGATAATCGTTGAAGTCGATATACATGAATGTGAAGAATGCGGTGATATTTTCAAAAGTGTTATCTAGGAATTTCAGATCTCTCGCGTCCATCAAAATCTTGAGTCTGCATGATGGGGCTTTAGCGAAGTGTTCTTTATGTTCTTCAAGAGCGATTCCGAATACTTGATCAGGATAATTTAGCGATATAACGCCTTCTCCACCAGCCCCTATATCCAAAATATCTCCATCGATTTTGATATTTCTGATATCTATCTTACTTAATCCATCCACTTCCGCCTTTCTTAAATACGCTTCTTCAGAAGTCAGATATTTCATTCCAACGTCATTAATCACCCATTGTCCATTCACTCGCTCACCCCATTGCGGATTCTTTTTCATGAGATTTTCGATTTCGTTATCAGTAAAAGCTATCTTTTCCCTTATTTCTGAAAGTTTAAATTTTTCCATTTTATTTCCCCTTCGATAAATGCTCTGTTATTTTGTACTCATAATAGTCAATCGCGTTTTCCGGACCGAATCCCATTGACCTGTATAGATTGAATGCCGCAGAATTGATAGAATCGACCTGAAGCTTGACCGTCTTGACAAATTTGTCATTGAAATATTTTATCGCTTTGTTGATAGCTGCCTTTGCGTATCCTTTTCTCCTCTGTTCCTTGTAAATGAAGAGGCCGTATATCCAGCCAGTTTCTCCTTTGATGTTGAGATGGATTTTTCCTACCGTCTTTTTCTCATATTTGATCAGAAAAACGATTGTTCCGCGTTTTTCTTCGTCTTCTGGTAAAATCTGTTCCATATCTTCCGCAGTCGTGCCATGACTCAAATTGTCTTCTGACAATGCGTTTTGTCTTGATATTTCGTAGGCGTCTTTGTTCATCGCTTTGATTAGAGAGACTTGATCGTTTTCTTTATCAACGCTCCGATCAGAGATTTTCAAGACCATATCATATTCGGTTCTAAGAAAATTTGATTTCAATTTAGCGACATATCGGACTCCGCTCTCCGAATTTGTGTCACATAAAAGTAAAATTCTGTCTTCACCGCGTTTTCTGGCTTCTTCTATAACTTGATCAAATAATCTGGTGAAGACGCCTTGATTCCTGTATTGGGGATGCGTCATGCCCGTAACTTCAATAATGCCCGAACCGAATTTAGCAATGCCGATATATCCGATTAGCGATTCACCTTCATATGCAAAAAACTCATTGAATTCTCCTCGATCGCCAATGTAGTTTTTCGCTATCGCATCCAAAAACTTATAATCTAGCTCCAATTTAAATACCAGATTATCTGATTTAATACAGACTTTCTCTAATTCTTGAATCAGAATTATATCTTCTTCAAGTAAAAATTCCTTTTTAGTGAATTCCATTTCGTTTTCTCCGACTTTGGTTATATATAATTATATAAAATATTCATGAAAAAGTAAAAAACTAAATGGACAATTATTTCTACAATATAACCTGAATATTTTATCAAGTCTTTTCTATTATTATGTGACACTAAAATTCGAATATGATAAAATAGATATATCTCATAGACTGAATGGATGATATATATGAAAAAAGTCGGATTACTAGAAGCAATATCTATAGGCATAGGCGGAATGGTCGGTGGAGGAATCTTCGCTGTCTTAGGTTTGGCGGTAGCCAGCGCAAGCGGTGCGACACCGATAGCTTTTTTAGTCGCTGGTATAATCGCCATAATTACGGCATATT
>CAYZPL010000128.1:0-3711 GCA_964480415.1 uncultured Candidatus Izemoplasmatales bacterium | reverse complement strand
CCGGATCAGTTCAAAGATTTGATGAGGCAAGTTAAATTAATTGCAGAAGTTGTCGGCAGAAAAGTTTTATAATTATTTTAGTTTAATTATAGTACAAAACCTAAATAACAAAATTCAATAATTTAATGAATTTCTTAAGTATCCAATACATAACTTAATAATTAAAGAATGAAGAGACATCTCCTCCAAATTGAGCAATTTCCTTAACTGATGATGATGAAAGGAAAGAATACTTGCCTTCGGTCATCAAGAATACGGTATCAACCTGTTTTGAAAGACGGCGATTGAAGTTGTTCAACTGAAATTCATAATCATAATCCGTTACGGCTCTAAGACCTCTAAGAATATGTGTTGCACCTAATTTCTTGCAGTGTTCTACTGTAAGAATATCGGATGTTATCACTTCGATATTGCCTAGGTTCTTTATCGCTCCCTCAACAAGAGCCTTTCTCTCTTCCGCAGAGAAAAGCGTGGTTATCTTAGTTGGATTCACCGATATCGCAATATATAATTTGTCAAACAATTTCGCTCCTCTTGTGATGATGTCAAGATGTCCTAAAGTGATAGGATCGAAACTACCCGGATAGAAACCTATTCTCATTTTTGTTCCCCCAGTTCATAAAACGTAAATTTGGTGTTTCCCAAGACTTTCTCTTTATATTTTACAATATTACCGGATGCTTCCGGCAAAATTTCCGACTTGTCTGATTCCATAACAATTATACCATTATCATTCAATAATTGTCTAGAACTAATTATTGCCATTAACTCACCATATCTACCTAAAGCATACGGAGGATCGGCGATAATCAGAGCGAAGCTAGAATTGGTGCTTTGCAGATATTGAAACACGTCGGTTTTATGCAATTCGTATGATTTTGACTGGATGCCGAGGCTTGATAGGTTATCTTTGATGATCCTATAAGCGTCTTTTCCCATTTCCACGAAGACTACTTTTCCCATTCCTCTGCTCAAAGCCTCGATTCCAAGTGAACCGCTTCCGGAAAAAAGATCAAGCATCTGGCCCAAATTAAAGTATTGTCCCAATGAATTGAACAATGATTCCTTGTTTTTATCGGTAGTTGGTCTGGTTTTGTCTGATTTAACTTCCTTGAGTTTCCTCGAACGATATTTACCTGAGATTATTCTTAGCACGATATCACCTCAAAAAAATAATACTTAATCAGTTGGAAATCACCCCGGCAGACTACATCTACCATCTAATGTGGGGATCTCTTGCCAGATTGTCAGGATTCCTAATCAAATAGGCTTTCAACACGAAAATGGCCTTGATTCCCTTAAAAACATTGTGCGTCGCGGATGAGTGATTTCCAACCGACTAAGTATATTATAATTATATATCTCAATATAATGGGTGTCAACTCTCCTGCCTGATTTAATTTAATAAGATATTTACAAAATACAGATTGATTTTTTATGAAAATTACATTTTAAATATATGCTGAAACTTGTAATAGAATGCGACAATTCTTGACAATTATCAGTTCCATTGTATTTTTATCTTAATTATATATATATTATATATAGATATATAAATAATAGGAACAAGATACAAATAAAAAAAACCGAATTATAAAATTCGGTTTTCTGTTTGATAAATGATTATCTTGGATTCTTGATGTTGGCATGTGCCGCCGCAAGTCTTGCGATCGGTACACGGAATGGAGAACAAGACACATAAGTAAGACCGATATTGTGGCAGAAGTCGATTGAATCAGGGTCGCCTCCATGTTCGCCACAGATACCAAGTTTTAGATCCGGTCTGGTCTTTCTTCCACCTTCGACAGCCATCTTCATCAATTTACCGACGCCTTTTGTATCGACGTGAGCGAATGGATCGGATTCGAAGATCTTCTTCTCATAGTAGTCCGCAAGGAATTTACCTGCGTCATCTCTTGAAAATCCGAATGTCATCTGTGTGAGGTCATTGGTTCCGAAACTGAAGAATTCAGCTTCTTTCGCGATTTCGTCTGCTAGTAATGCCGCACGTGGGATCTCAATCATCGTACCGACCTTGTAGTGAAGTTTCACTCCAGCCTTTTTGATGATTTCGTCAGCTGTGGCTACGACGATATCTTTGATATATTTCAACTCTTTGATTTCGCCTACAAGCGGAATCATGATTTCAGGTTCAACGTTAAGACCTTTCTTGTTGACGGCAATAGCAGCCTCGATAACAGCCTGAGTCTGCATTTTAGCGATTTCAGGATATGTAATCGAAAGACGTACGCCACGATGTCCAAGCATCGGATTGGTCTCATGCAATGATTCTACTGTGTCTTTTAACTCTTGGAAAGTAAGACCCATATCTTTTGCCAATTCTTTGATGTCTTCGTCTTCTGTCGGAAGGAATTCATGCAACGGTGGGTCCAAGTAACGGATTGTTACCGGATAGCCATGCATTTCTTCGTATAGACCGATGAAGTCTTTTCTTTGCATCGGCAACAATTTTGCCAAAGCCGCCTGACGTTCCTCAAGTGTGTTGGAGACGATCATCTCTCTCATGGCTTTGATTCTGTCGCCTTCGAAGAACATATGTTCCGTACGGCATAGTCCGATACCTTCTGCACCGAATTCATAAGCTTGTTTTGCATCTCTAGGATTGTCGGCGTTGGTTCTTACCTGAAGTGATCTGTGTTTGTCCGCCCAAGCCATCAATGTCGCGAAGTTTCCGCTCACTGTAGCGTCTTGAGTCCTGACTTCCTCACCATAGATTTTACCTGTGGAACCGTCAAGTGAGATGTAATCACCTTCATGGAATCTTCTGCCTTTTACTTCAAAATATTTCTTGTCTTCGAATACTCTTACTTCTCCGGCACCAGCGACACAGCATGTACCCATGCCTCTTGCGACGACTGCCGCGTGGCTAGTCATACCGCCACGGCTGGTAAGCACGCCGGCAGCGATGACCATACCCTCGATGTCTTCAGGAGAAGTTTCCTGACGAACAAGGATGACTGGTTTTCCGTCTGCCTTTTTAAGTTCTGCAGCTCTTTCAGCAGTGAAGACCACTCTACCGGTTGCGGCACCAGGTGATGCGTTCAAACCTTGAGAGATGACTTCGGCTTTTTTAAGAGCTTCAGGATCGAATTGAGGATGAAGCAAAGCATCAAGTTGTTTTGGATCGACTTTAAGCAATGCTTGCTCTTCTGTCAATAAGCCTTCTTCTACCATGTCGATAGCGATTTTGAGAGCTGCTTGTGCGGTTCTCTTGCCATTACGTGTCTGCAACATGTAGAGTCTGCCTCTTTCGATGGTGAATTCCATGTCCTGCATGTCATGATAGTGGTTTTCCAATTTGTGTGATATTTCACGGAACTGCTTGAATACTTCAGGATTATCCGTTTCAAGCTCGGATATCGGTTTCGGTGTTCTGATTCCCGCAACCACATCTTCGCCTTGTGCGTTGAAAAGGTATTCTCCGTAGAATTCTTTTTCTCCTGTGGAAGGGTTTCTGGTGAATGCTACTCCAGTACCTGAATCGTCACCCATATTACCGAATACCATCGCCTGTACATTTACAGCAGTACCCCATTCGTAAGGAATATTATTGAGTCTTCTGTAGTAGTTGGCTCTTGGATTATCCCAAGATCTGAAGACGGCTTCGACAGCCAAGATCAATTGATCTTTCGGATCCTGTGGGAAAGGTTCGCCTTTGATTTCCGCGTATTTCGCTTTGAAACCTTGGAC
>CAYZPL010000127.1:0-3783 GCA_964480415.1 uncultured Candidatus Izemoplasmatales bacterium | reverse complement strand
TTCAAAGACCTGCATGAACAGATAATATTGAAAATACCGGAATCATATATTATAACGATCATGCGCAGAATGATGTACAGGATCGCTACTGAAATTGCCAAAAGAAACAACTGCCTGGCGCTTATCTCCGGAGATTCCGTGGGACAAGTGGCATCGCAGACATTAGAAAGCATGATCACGATTCAGTCTGTCACAGACGCACTGGTGATCAGACCGCTTTCGACTTTCGACAAACTGGAAATCATGAAGATTGCGAAAAAAATCGATACATTGGAAATTTCCAATCGTCCTTTCCAGGATTGTTGCACAATTTACGTACCTAAAAGTCCGGTGATCAGACCGACAAATGAAAAAGCAGAAGAATATGAATCAGCCTTCGACTATGAAGACTTATTGAATGAAACTGTGAATGATACAATCTCGATCGTCCTTTCGGCAAAGAAACATTTGGACATACAATCGAAAGGATTGACAGTTTCAGAGGGTTTGATGAATGAAAGTGTTGGAAACTGAGAGACTTATTCTCAGAAGGTTTCAATTAACTGATTTGCATGACTTCTTTGAGTACTGCCAATTGGAAACAGTCGGCCCTAACGCCGGTTGGAGGCCGCATAAAACAGTTGAAGAGTCATTTGCAATACTAAGGGAATTTTCCATCAGGGAAGATATTCTTGCGCTTGTACTAAAGGAAAACAGTAAGGTGATAGGATCCATTGGTATTCACAAAAAAGAAACTGAATCGGGTACCTATTACGAACTTGGATATGTCATGTCGACGTTATATGAAGGAAAGGGATTGATGACCGAAACTGTTAAAAGGGTATTGCGTTACTTTTTCTTTGAACTGGAGCATGAAGAAATCTATGTATCGCATTTTATAGAAAACATCAAGTCCGAAAAAGTTATCCTGAAAACCGGATTTGAATTTATCGGCAACACAGTCACAAAAACAAGTGATTTTGGACAAAAGAAATCAAAAAGATATAAATTGACAAAAGAAAACTATATAAAAATGATGGAGGAACAAAATGAAAAAGTGGAATCTTGACAAATTGTACACAAGTTTTGAAAGCGTTGAATTTACCGGAGATCTCAAAAAACTGGACGGCATGATAGAAGCGTTCAACAAACAAGTTGACCTTTTTAAAAATTATGACGACAAAGCTAAGAAACTGGTAAATTACCTAACAAAGAATATCGAACTGAACGCAGTGTTCGAGAAATTATATGGCTTTGCGGGGCTTACGGCTTCTGTAGAATCTACCAATACCCAAGCCATCAAAGCGATGAACACCGTTCAAACCAAAGCAACCGAACTGACCAAGATCGAGACCATATTCAGCAAATGGCTGGTCGATTATCCCGATCTAAATGAAGATATCGAAACTAATCCTTTCCTCAAGGAACATGAATTCCATATCAATGAAGTCAAACAGAATGCATCCCATCTGCTTTCAGATGAAGTGGAGAGTTTGATTGCCAAGCTCGAACAGACTGGTTCTTCATCATGGGAGAGACTTCAGTCTTTATTGACGTCGACAGTAGAAGTTGATTACGACGGCAAGAAAATCACATTATCTGAAGTAAGAAATCTTGCGACGGACAAAGACCCGAAAGTAAGAAAAGCTGCCTATGAGGCTGAACTTAAAGCTTACGAGAAGATCAACAAGTCAGTTGCATTTTCAATCAACTCGATCAAGGGTGAAGTAAACACGATGTCGAAAGCAAGAGGATTTGAATCTCCGTTACAGCAGACTTTGGAAAAAAGCCGTATGCAAAAAGCTACTTTGGACGCAATGTTGGAAGCTTGTACTGATTATTTACCGGTATTCAGACAATATTTTAGAAGAAAAGCAGAACTTTTAGGGCATAAAAACGGACTTCCTTTCTATGATCTTTTCGCACCGGTTGGAAAATCTGACACAAAATTCACGATCGAGGAAGCAAACCAATACATACTTAAGAACTTCAAAACATTCAGTCAGGAACTGCACGACCTGGCACTTAAGGCTTTCAACGAAGAGTGGGTGGATTACACTCCAAGACCGGGAAAAGTCGGCGGAGCATTCTGCAGCAATATCCATGTTATCAGGGAAAGCCGTGTAATGACCAATTTCACGGGTTCGTTCAGCGACATGATCACATTGTCACATGAACTGGGTCACGCATATCATGGCGAACAGATCTTCAAGGAATCGGCACTTAACGCCGAATACACAATGCCTGTGGCAGAAACGGCTTCGACTTTCAACGAGACCATCGTCAACAAGGCAGCGTTGAAGGACGCTTCCAGCGCTGATGAAAGAATCTTCCTTCTGGAATCAAGCATCCAGGATTACGCACAGGTGATCGTGGATATCATGTCCAGATACTATTTCGAAAAATCCGTTTTCGAAGGTAGAGAGAATACGGTCTTCGATGAAAACGAACTCAAGGAATTGATGCTTGACGCTCAAAGGAAAACATACGGTGAGGGCTTGGATCCGGATTTCATGCATCCTTACATGTGGTTGTGCAAACCTCACTATTATTCTGCTCAAATCAGTTATTATAACTTTCCTTATGCCTTTGGTCTGCTATTCGCAAAAGGACTGTATGCGAAATATCTTGAAAACAAAACGGGATTTCCGAGAATGTATAACGGATTACTCCAAGCTACCGGTAAATCCATGGTTGAAGATACAGCCAAGATTGCTGGCATCGACATTACTAAAAAAGACTTCTGGGTAAGCTCTTTGGAACTGCTCAAAGAAGATATCGACCTATTCTTAGAACTAACAAAGTGATTTGTTAGTTTTTTTCCAACAAAACAGGAAGGTAAATTGTTTAAATTATTGAACAAAACAAATTGGGGGGGAATATATATATGAATCCACTTAAAAAAGTACTAGGTGTATTCGTCGTTTTCATTCTGGCGATTGTGCTATTGGCTTGTAACAACGCGGTGGTTACCACGACGGGAACATCAGGTGGCACTACGACAAGCACTTCGGGTGAAGGCGAGATACCGGCAGGAGACAATGTCGGTTCTTTTGGTACGTACGATGCACTTAAGAGTTATCTAGATCAGCAATATTCAAGCAACAGCTCATTGTTTAACGGATATTACACAACGACTGCGGCTATGGAAGCCGCTTCCGATTCGCAAACAACAAGCGTTGTGAGAAACTACTCAGAAACAAATATACAAGTAGCAGGAGTTAACGAATCGGACAGAATCATAACCGATGGATATAATATTTACATTATCTCCGGCAATCAATTATTCATTGTCGATGCAGATACCATGCAGACGGTATACACATATACTTTTGATCAGGGTTATCTTGACAGCATGTATTTATACAACAACAAATTGATCGTACTTGGATCGATGTATTATTTCATGCCGTATGTGGTATATTCCGACGGAACTTCGACCACATCCGTTGAACCCGGTGTGACAACGACCACGGCAGTGGGAGACGCCACAACCCCAGATGGTAGCGACCAAACCGTTACAACTACGACTTTGGCGCCTTCCGATACGACGACTAATTCTCCGGACCAAACTATCACGACAACCGATTCGACAATATCTAGCACAGAGGTTCAGAAATATCTTTATGGAACTCAGATAATGGTTCTAGATGTATCGGACGCATCGAACCCGATAGTCGACAGGACTTTATATTTCGAGTATTCCTATCTGGCAGATACCAGAATGATCGACGGTACTGTGTATCTGATCATGAACAACTATACAATGGGTTATATGTATCAGTACGATGAATATATTCCGAG
>CAYZPL010000126.1:0-3797 GCA_964480415.1 uncultured Candidatus Izemoplasmatales bacterium | reverse complement strand
AATCTTTTCTTTTTTGTCAATTATGATATAATAATATAGACTGAAAGCGTTTTAAATGAGAGGAGAATCAAATATTTATGAAAGAATACAAAGCAAACGCCATAAAAAACGTTATCTTGTTGGGGCATTTGGGCAGCGGAAAGACTTCGCTGGCTGAATCCTTGGCATTTATCTCAGGAGCTATAGAAAAAAAGGGAACTGTTGAAAAGAAAAACACAATTTCAGATTATACACCGGAAGAACAAGCCAAGCTTAGTTCGCTTTCGACAGGTTTGGTTCCTATCGAATTCGAAGATTTGAAAATCAACATCTTGGATGCGCCAGGCGCTGATGAAATGATTGGTGACATCGACCATGCATTCGCGGTTGCGGACGCGGCTATTTTGGTGGTAGATGCATCAAGCGGCGTCGAAGTTGGAACAGAAAAAATGTGGCTGGAAATCAAAAAGCACAATATGCCGGCTTTGATTTTCATGAACAAAATGGACAAAGAGAACGTCAAATTCGACGAGGTTTTAGAAGAGATCAAAGCCAAACTCGGAAAACAAGCCGTACCTTTCTGCTTGCCAATAGGTAAAGAAGAATCATTCAACGGATTCGCAGATATCGTTGATTTGAAAGCAAGAATTTTCGATGGCAACAAACTTATCGACGGTGATATCTTCGAAGACAAGATGGCCAAGGTTAAAGAACTTAGAGAAAACTTGATTGAAACCGTAGCCGGTTCCGACGAAGAACTATTGGAAAAATACTTCGAAGGCGAAGAGCTGACGATGGATGAAATCAAACACGGACTCCATACAAGCGTAATGATTGGAGAAGCGGTACCGGTAATGGTCGGATCGGCCACTAAGGATGTCGGTACATTGACTTTGATCCACATGATCCAACGTTATTTCCCTACAGTAGCGGAAAAAGGTTCATGCAAAGGGTTAGACGAAGACGAAAAGACAGAAGTGGAAAGACATTTTTCTGACGATGAACCATTCTCAGCTTTCGTTTTCAAAACATTGATCGACCCGTTCGTAGGAACAATCAACATAATGCAGATAAAATCTGGTACTTTGACAAAGGACCAGGAAGTATATGTTTCAGCTTCACAATCGGTTGAGAAAGCATCACAGGTATTCACATTATTAGGCAAGACACAGATCCCGATGGATTTATTCCATGCCGGAGACATCTGTGCAATGGCAAAAGTAGCTGGGGTAACGACTGATTCGACTTTATCGGACAAGAAAAATATCGTTATCTACCCTAGTGTCGAAACACCTAAACCGACAATGTATACCGCGATCCAGCCGGAAAACAAGAAAGATGAAGACAAGTTGTCTAACGCTTTGGCGAAATTGCAGCTGGAAGACAATACTCTGGAAGTAAGAAGGAACAAGGAAACTTCCCAGCTTCTTATCGGTGGACAAGGCATGATCCATCTTGGCTATATCATGGAAAAGATGAGAAACATGTTCAAAGTAGCTCTTAAGAGCGAAGACCAAAGAATCGTTTATCGCGAAACAATCAAAGCGACAGCTACCGCAGAAGGTAGATACATCAAACAATCAGGCGGATCCGGATACTACGGTGTCGTTGTGATGAGATTCGAACCGAAACCGGAAATCGATTATGAGTTCTCAGAAGAAGTATTCGGCGGAGCCGTCCCGAGAAACTACTTCCCGGCAGTCGACAAAGGTTTACAGGAAACATTGGAGCATGGTATTTTGGCAGGGTTCCCTGTGATCGGCGTCAAAGGTATTCTTACTGATGGTAAATACCATCCGGTCGACTCCAATGAATTGGCATTCAAAATGGCTGCTTCGATCGCTTTCAAAGAAGCATGCAAGACAGCTAAGCCGACAATCCTTGAACCGATCTTCAAAATGGAGATCACGGTCAAAGACGAATACATGGGCGATGTTTTAGGCGATATAAACAAACGTCGTGGTAGAGTTCTTGGTATGGAACCGGCAGTTGACGGCTATCAGAAAATCATTGCCGAAGCTCCGGAATCGGAAATCTCGAAATACACCATTGATCTAAAAGCGATGACTCAAGGATCAGGAACATTCACCAGAGAATTCAGCAGATACGAGGAAGTACCTGGAAATCTGATCGATAAAATCGTCGAAGACGAAAAGAGATATCAGGAAGAACATAAAAAATAAGATTAATAAACAACCAGAAAATCTGGTTGTTTTTTTTGTAAAGTTTGAGTATACTTTCTTGACATTTAGGGGTTCCTTTGATAAAGTATTATGTGTGACATAGTAATTTTTATTAAAGGTGATAACAATGGAAAAAATAGGTTTATTGATAGATAGCACTACACTAACAAGAGAAGATATATTGAAGCACAAATTCGTCAAAGTCGCTCAACTTAAAATCATTGTCGATGGCGAGGACTTTTCCGAAAGCCAAGTATCGATTAAGGATATGGACAGATATCTAGATGAACATCGTAAGATGCAGACATCTCAACCGTCTCCCATCGATTTTTTGAATATGTATAAAGAGTTCTTCGATGAAGGATATACTCATGTAATAACGATAGTACTTTCTCATAAAATCAGCGGTACATTCCAATCTGCTTTGGTGGCGAAGAGCATGGTAGATTTCAATCTTGAGGTCAGCGTCCATTCTCCGGAATCAGCTTCTTTCGGACTCGCTCTAGGCGTAAGTAAAATAGCCGACATGATCGAATCGGGAAAGAGCTTTGACGAGATCATCACAAGATATCACAAAATTTTCGAACATCCGGTGATAGCTTTTACTTTGTCGGATCTTAAACACTTGTTAAAAGGCGGAAGACTTAATAGAATCCAGGCATTCATCGGCAGCGTGCTCCACATCAAACCGATAGTGGAAATGATTAGCGGAAAGCTTGAACTCGTGAAAAAAGAAAGAACTAATATTGCTTGTTTCGATTACTTTATGAATATAATTGATAACGCAGTGCAGAAATTCAAGAAAGTCTACCTTGATGTTATAGATCTTAACATGAGTGAATGGGGCGAGAAAATAAAAACCGCAGTCAAAACAAAATACCCAGATGTAGAGATTACTGCCACAAAATATGTAAGCCCTGTTTTCTTTGCTCATCTTGGAAATAAAGGGTACGGAATAGCGCTACTATCTGAATAAACTTAAGGGATTTCCGGTATTCATTCCGCAAATCCCTTTTATATTGAAAAAAGATATTTTATTCTTGACAAATATAGGCCAATTTAGTAAACTAATAGGTGCGAAAAAGATATGGCGATTGTGGCGAAGGGGTTAACGCATCGGATTGTGGCTCCGACATTCGTGGGTTCGAGTCCCATCAGTCGCCCCAATCATATGGGAAATTGGGCTATGGCCAAGTGGTTAAGGCATCGGACTTTGACTCCGAGATCCCAAGTTCAAATCTTGGTAGCCCAGCCATTTTTATGACCCGCTAGCTCAGTTGGTAGAGCATTTGACTTTTAATCAAAGGGTCAGGCGTTCGAATCGCCTGCGGGTCACCATTTTTTTTGCGGGTGTGGCGAAATTGGCAGACGCGCTAGACTTAGGATCTAGTTCCACGTGAGTGCAGGTTCAAGTCCTGTCACCCGCACCAAGATAATATGAAGTAGCTTCCAAAAATTGGAGATTTGGTATACTGAAAATACCACTCTGATGAAGGGAGCTTTTTTATTAAAGAGAGTTACACTAACAAAAAAAACTTAAGATGTGTGAAGAATATATAAAAAAAAGGGAAATAATTATCCCACGAATCAGAGCTATATGGAGGATATGATATTGGTAATATAACGTCTTATATT
>CAYZPL010000125.1:0-3823 GCA_964480415.1 uncultured Candidatus Izemoplasmatales bacterium | reverse complement strand
CCCACATATTATTATACAATATCTGTCAACTTCCTGTAAACGGCTCATATTCACAAACAGATTTCAGTTCTTCCCACAAAATTCGCTTGCGACCAAATATAAAAATCAGGCATCGACTTAAAGCCGGTGCCATCTTATTATTGTAATGCTCCATGCTATCCAATAATAATAAAGCTATTTCTGCTTATCATAATTGATTCTTATAAGCTTGAAAAATATTTTCCCGATGAAATCCGGGATTCTTAAATACGGTTTGTCCTTGTCCAATGCTTCGATTTGTTTCATTTCTTCAGGAGTCAGCTCGAAATCGAATAATTCAAGATTTTCCTTGATATGGCTTGGATTTAGTGATTTTGGCAAAACGCGATTGCCGTATTGCAGATGCCATTTCAAAATGATCTGCACATTTGATTTCCCATATTTCTTTCCCAGCTCGCTGAACAGTTCATTTGCAATAAGATCTTTTCTTCCATGTCCAATCGGATACCACGCTTCAAGAACGATTCCGTGTTGCGAGTGGAACTCTTTCAATTCTTTTTGCTGGTTATACGGATGGCACTCCACTTGGTTCACCTGTGGCTTGATCTTGGTGTTTTCCATCAGGAATTCCAATCTTTTGATATCGAAATTTGAAACTCCTATTGATTTCAACTTGCCAGACTCGACCGCTTCTTCCATCGCTTTCCAAGCGCCGACCACATCGCCGAATTTCTGGTGCAAAAGCAACAGATCCAGATAATTTGTATCCAATCTTCTCAATGTTGCGTCGATAGCCTTCTTGGTCTTCTCATATCCGAAATCGCATGGAAATATCTTCGATGTCAGGAAGATTTCTTCTCTCTTCAAACCGCTTGCCTTGATCGCTCTTCCAACCGCCCTTTCGTTCATGTAGATATTGGCGGTGTCAATCGAACGATAACCATCCTTAAGAGCAATGCCTACCGCATTTTCACAGTCGTCCGGTTTCATTAAATATGTGCCAAAACCGATTGCCGGTATTTCCAATCCGTTGTTCAATTTATATTTGATCATATTACAGCCTCCTGAACTTCAAACATATACTTATATTTTATCAGATTTATGTGATAAAACCCTTGTTTACGCTTTATTATCCATTAAAACTGTACTTCATTATGAATGTTAAATATAAAAGTGATTTATGGATTAACGTCGAATTTTATATTTTGACTCATAACATCATCTATATATATTGATGCGTCAAACGAACAATCGTGGATATCAGTATTTAAAAATACGGTATTAGGTATTTTTATGAAACCCAAATAATATGAATCCTCCGGAGAAAGGCGAACTAACCAAATAGTATCCGACGATACTACAATCAGCGTGGTTATAATTTGATCTTCACCATCTCTTATTTCGACTTTAGCGTATAGATTATCCGATAAAACAAGTTCATCATTTCTAAACTCGAAGTAAAATTGATAATAACCATCTTTTGGGCTTATACCAGTAAACTCTACTTCACTGATCCCGGCAACAGTTACCTGAACAGTGTCACTTACAAATGTGTCTTCTCTGGTAGCCGTGATCATAGACTTTCCTTCCTTCAAGGCTATGATGACTCCGTTGCCATCAATCATTATTATATCCGGATCGCTTGATGTCCAGGAGATTGTCGGCGGTGCTTGACAACCTTCCAAATTGAGAGCCGCTCCCAAAAACAAGCGTTCTCCGGCTTTCATAGTACTATCCCCTTTTGTGATCTCAATGTCTGGAAATCTTGTTGTACTTATCAAATCACAGGATATAGAAGAAAATGTAACGAATAAAATGACTAATACAACTTTAAGTATCGATCCAAATTTCATATTATCCCTTCCCAAATAATTAATATGGTTTCAAGACCTATACATTTATTATACAATGCTATTCTAGATTTTTCCAAATTTCCATTATATTTGGAAAAATATGACAGCCATATAGTATTTTGTATGAAAACAGCAAACTTTATAAACAATCATAATAGATAACCGCGAAAAATAGGGGCCTCATGGAGATGAGCAAGACAACAATATATTGATTTTCAGCTGAAAAGAAAACCGCTATGTTTTGACATTTTGACATAATTACATATATTTTCATTGTATCGGTTCAATAGAAAATATAAAAGTGATATAATACACTTAACAATAAAAAGGAGATAATTTATGAGTGAAATGGTAAGACTGGAAAACATTTCCAAGTATTATGGTTCTGTCGCTGCTTTAAGAAATGTGGACCTTACCCTGGAAAAAGGGAAAATAGTGGGCTTGTTAGGCCCAAATGGAAGTGGAAAAACCACTTTGATCAAAATACTTACCGGCATGTCTTTACAATATCAAGGGAAGGTTTTTGTGGACGGTAAGCCCTGGACTCATCAATCAAAAGCCTTGATATCTTATTTACCTGACCAGCTTTATTTCGACAGATGGATGAGAATCAAGGATCTTGAGAGATATTTCATTGATATGTTCGCCGATTTCAATCGCGACAAGTTTCATGGCCTGTTGAAGAAGTTTAGAATCGAGGACCGAGTATATCTAAGGAAACTTTCGAAAGGAAATCAGGAAAAACTTCAGCTGGCACTTATACTTTCGCGAGATGCAATGCTATATATTTTTGATGAACCTATCGGTGGTGTGGATCCGGCATTGCGACAAATCATTCTGGACACAATCATGGAATCCAGAAATACCCAGGCCACGGTCATTCTTTCAACCCATCAGATATATGATGTGGAGGAACTGTTTGATGAAGTCATCTTCCTTAAGGAAGGTGTGATCGAAAGACACATGGAAACCAAAGCTCTAGTCGAACAAAGCGGAAAATCCTTGTTGGAAACTTTCAAGGAGGTGTTCCGTTATGTTGTTTAAACTTCTTAAACATGAATTTATAGCAAGCTACAGAACCTACCTTCCGGTCTATGTCGGTCTATATGGCCTTTCTATACTGATTTTCTTCAGTTATCAAGTGAACGCCAATATTGTCGCTGCGCTTTTGATTGCTTTATTCTCTCTCTTGGAAGGAGCTATGCTCATTTTCACCATATACAATCTGGTGATTTCACTTGGAAGTAGAGTCTACGGAAAACCTGGTTATCTGTTATTTTCCGTTCCGGCAAAAACCAGCGAAATCATACTTTCCAAATTCATCGCCAACTTTATATGGATTCTGATATCGATATTTGTGTCAATCACTTCTCTTGGGATCTCATTTTCGATTCTTGGTGTATATGATGAAATCGGCAATATGGTATCCATGATTTGGACTACGTTTGACTTCACTTCCTTGAATGTGGCAATGTTTATCGTATATGGAATCGTCATAATACTTTATTACATAGCATTCTTCATGTTCTTGTTCGCGCTTTTGAACCTGATATACAAAGGTGAGAGAAAACTGTTGATTGGGATATTATTCTATTTTATTCTTTCAACCATTATGGGCGTCATTATCAATGCAATATCCGTGCCGATCTTAACCACAATTCTCGGCACAGGAGGAGAAAACATCAATACGATCTGGTGGGTAATCCTCATATATTTTGTGATCACATCGGCTTTTGTCGGGGCCACATATTACTTCATGGACAAGAAAATGGAATTGCAATAATTTATTGAATCATAAAAGGACATTTCCTGAAATGTCCTTTTTTTATTTCTTGCATTCGTTGATTTTCAATACATCGTTTCATATCAATAGCATTGCCAGTATGATATGAAGGAATATCTTTAGACTATCGGCCGATTTGTTTTTAATCAATCCACACTTTGTTAATTTCCAGTGAATTCATCCGTTTATATTGTATTCTATCAAAATG
>CAYZPL010000124.1:0-3840 GCA_964480415.1 uncultured Candidatus Izemoplasmatales bacterium | reverse complement strand
AGATGGGCGAAACTGACCATAAACAGTGCCTTCAGCGGACTTAGCGTATTGCTCAATACGACTTTCGGTGTAATCGCCAAAGGCAAGCAGTCGAGAATACTGGTTCTTAACATAGTCAAAGAATGCATTGAAGTGGCTAAAGCAGCAGGCATCAAGGTTGAACCGATCCAAGGACACAATCTCGTCAAACTGTTGGATTTCAACTCAAGACTGAAAAGACGTATCGCATTGATGATAATACCAATCGCTATGAAAAAACATTACGATCTTAAGTCCAGCATGCTGCAGGACATCAGTCGTGGCAGAAAATGCGAAATCGAAGCCATCAATGGAGCCGTCTGCCGTTACGGCAAGAAATTCGGTCAACCGACACCTCTAAATGACAGGATCGTCGAACTCGTCCATGAGATCGAGGACAAGAAGATCCAGAACGGACCCGAAGCCATCGAATTGCTGAAGGATTTCATAAAATGATATAATTGGGGAATTTCCAAGGAAATTCTCTTTTTTATGCGTATATATATTTTGTAGCAACCTATGTTTCATGATAGATTTCATAATAAAAAAGACTGGAATTTTCCAGTCTTCCTTAATGATTATTTTTGCTTGTTTTGTAATTCTTTAAGTTTTTGATTGTATTCGTTTTCGGCAATCTTGTAATAGAAGTATATTCCCATTAAAATGACGGCCGGTATGAAAAGTACATAGAAGACGATATCGAAGCCAATCGAGAAGTCACCACTGATATAAGATATCAGAAAGTATAGTCCTCCTGAAACTGCCATTGTGATTACTATCATCTGAACTAGGAAACTTGGTGATGAAGCTGCGTTTTTACCTGTTTTATTGGCTCTGCTTTCAAAAAATCCATGCAAAGCGGTTCCAGCCAGGCTAATTACTATCACAGCTCCGAAAAATTCCAACAGTTCCACAAGGCTTAAATATTCAACCACGATTCTTATTCCTAATATGGCAAATCCTATGACACCGTATAATTTCATTCTTAAAATTGTTTTCATATTCTTCCTCCTTACATTCCCAGATATGACCTGAACCCCTGCAGGTAGTGTCTGGTCACTTCCAGTTCGGTTTTGTTTTCCAACTTCAGAATCAGTTTGCCCTGAAATGTCGGTTTGATGTTTTTGATTTTCTGTATCGATACTATGTAAGATTTAGAGATTCTTATGAATTGTTTATCAAACAGCAAGGTTTCGAGTTCATAGAGTTTCTGCTTGATTTGATATTCTTCGTTCATCGTGTGAAGATATGTATCGTTGTTAATTCCTTCGATATAAAGGATATCTTCCAATTTGACAATATGGATCTCATCATTCTTCTTCCCGACCAGATGCAATGTATCGCTGGAATAATATCCGGACTCCATTAGCAGATTTCTAGCCTCACTTAGATTTTCTTTATCGAATACGATGTTTATAGAGTTCGTAACCGGTTCGAACCCTTTTTCAATCAAAGCGAAATGAGATGATTCGTTGATTTCTATGGCTAGATATTGTTTGATTGTCTCTAAATCCAAATTGGTTTTAATGATTTTCATATCATCACCTCACGCATATTATAGCCCTTTAGGCTTTATGATACAATGGATTATTGGTAAGAAGACCATATCTAATGGTCAAATACATCTTAAGTCGGTGAAATACACTTATTACATCTCTGGTCCATCACTTTTGGAGAAAATCAACAGAATCGACTCGTATCAGATGTTTAATTATGGAACAGCTATAAAGCATTAAATGCTTTAAATATTGTATTTATTGTGATAAAATATTTATTAGCGAAAAGTTAGGAGTATCATATGAACAAGAGAGAAGAAAGGGACAAAATCGTCCAGTTGTTGTATCTGAAAACGATCGGTGGAGATTATTCCAATTCGGATTTTCCCAAGGAGATTGAAGAAATCGCCAAGAGCGTCCTTACATACTCTGGTGATATCGATTTAATCATCACCAAAAATCTCGAGAACTGGACCATCGACAGACTGAATTATGTCGACAAAGCCATAATCAGGTATGCGGTATATGAAATGAAATATCTGAAATTACCTTATGAGATCGTCATAAACGAGGCCATTGAACTGACAAAGAAGTACAGCAACTTAGATGATGATCTCGCAAAACGTTTCAACAACAAACTCCTTGACAACATCAAGAATCATCTGATGAGCGAATGATGGAAAGAAAATATCTGACGGTCACCGCGCTCAACCGTTATCTGAAATTCAAATTCGATAACGACGAGAACTTGCAGACGATACTTCTGAAAGCTGAAATTTCTAACTTTAAACGCCACAGCCGGGGACATTTGTACTTGACATTAAAAGATGATAATTCGCAGATATCCGCAATTATGTTCGCTGGTAATACAAGATCTTTGAAATTTGAACCGAAAGACGGTGACAAAGTCATCGTCGAAGGTTATATTTCAGTATATGAAGCATATGGAACCTACCAGGTCTACATCAGAAAGATGGATATCGACGGTATCGGTGACCTTTATATAGCCTATGAGGAACTTAAGGCTAGACTCGAAAAGGAGGGCCTGTTCGCTGAGGAACATAAAAAACCTCTGCCACAATTTCCAAGGGCTTTAGGTGTCATCACCTCACCGACGGGCGCCGCGGTAAGGGACATAATCAATGTCACAAGGAACAGATTCCCGCTGACCAAAATAATCGTCTATCCGGCTTTGGTCCAAGGTACGGACGCCAAAACATCGATAGTAAAACAGATTACAGCCGCCAATGAAGACGATCTGGTTGACCTGCTTATTGTCGGCAGAGGTGGAGGCTCGATCGAGGATCTCTGGGCTTTCAACGAGGAAATCGTCGCCAGAGCCGTATATAGTTCACGCTTGCCGGTAATTTCGGCAGTCGGACATGAAACCGACTTCACGATCTGTGATTTCGTCGCTGACAAAAGGGCTTCGACGCCTTCACATGCAGCGGAGATCGCTGTGCCTAACAAACGTGATATCATCTTGAACATAAATAAGGATTCCTTACGTCTGACAAATGCACTTAAACGAAAATACAGCGATAGTCTGGACAAATTCAGAAGAGTCGGAGCTTCCTACATTCTGAAAAATCCTTTGAGAATCATCGAGACAAAGGAACTAGGATTCTCGCATCTCTACGACAAATTGCTTGCGAACAGTCCGAAGAAACTGATTGAAAGCCATCTGCTTGAGACAAGGAATCTCTCGGAAAAACTGAATTCCACATATAGATACCTGTTACAGAAAAAAATCAATTCATTCATCAATATCTCTGAAAAGCTTGATCTTGTGAATCCGTTGAATATCCTCAAAAAAGGATTTTCAATCACAAAGAAAGAAGGCAGAATCCTTAAGTCGGTTGATGAAGTGAACGTTAACGACTTGATAGACATTACTTTGAACGATGGTATGATTAAAGCATCGGTCAAAGACAAAACGAAAGGAAACGACAATGGATAAGAAACTTAGTTTTGAAGAAAACCTGAAGAAACTTGAAGAACTGGTTAAGAAACTTGAATCCGGCGAGAATTCGCTGGATGAATCGGTAAAACTATACAATGAGGGCATCCTTTTGGCAAAAGAATGTCATAAAGAACTGAAAGAAGCCGAAGAAATAATCGTAAAAATGATGCAGGAAGGCAACCTGGAAGATTTTACCGAAGAATAAGTAGGAGAAACATATGAATTTACTTGATATAAAAGACCCGACATTCCTTAAAAACATGAATATCAAGGAACTAAACGAATTAGCGGAGCAAATTCGTTCTTTTATCATAGACAAAGTTTCCGTGACCGGCGGACATCTTTCATCGAATCTGGGAATCG
>CAYZPL010000123.1:0-3857 GCA_964480415.1 uncultured Candidatus Izemoplasmatales bacterium | reverse complement strand
GTACCGATCGAATCGCTTATGACATCAGAAGCAAGAAATGTATCGATTTCATCACTTGTCAGATTCAACACTTTCATGACATCGAAATTCACATCGGTGCCCGAGGTAGTCACAATCAGCTTGATAGCTTCAACAGCCGAGGTCAATTCAGTTTGTGTCAGATAACCATTGCTGTCATATGCCGAATCAGGAATGACAATCGGTGTGCTTGATCCGAGATCAAAACTGGAAAGCATGGTGGTGACAGTGGCTCTGATCACTTCGGAACTGAAGAATGTGCTGATATTGGTATCATTCATCTTATCGACAATACTCATGTCGATAGTGTTGAAATCAGTGATGCCAAGTGAAGCAACCGACAGGAATATGCTTTTTATTTCAGCTTTTGAAACAACGTCCGTTCCTTGTCCATCGACAAGCACGGTTGTTTTGACATCATTTGGTATTGTCAGGACGTTTCCGCCCATATCTATAATTAGTTTACCTACACTTGCAGAAAGAATATCCGATGATAATAAAGTATCGATATTGTCACTACTAAGTGTCGTGATCTTGTTTATGTCGAATCCAATCTCGTTACATGCGGTATCATCCGGTGCACATGCCAAAGCGTTCGCTGCCATATGAATCGCATTAACTACGTTTTCAAGTTCAGTTTTTTTCAAGTATCCTGTAACCGGATCAAGAGCTGAATCCGGGATTATAATCGGAAAGGTCGATCCTAAATCAAGATTTTTCACTTGTTCGGTGATCGTTGCCACCAAGACTTCTGAATCGAATATCTTGTTTATCGCATTTGTATCGAGATCTTTCAAAGTACCGACATTTATATTCGTAATGTCAATACTACCTGCAATTTCAACGACTGAATTCACAGCCACAAGAATGTTTCTGAGTTCTCCTGGAATGAGATTTCCGCTATTATCATATGTATCAAGCCAATTTATACCGTCAGGAATGACAATCATGCTTAGATCACCGCCAAGATTGGAGTTGCCGCTAAGTATATTTATCAAAGCATTGGTCACCAACTGCGAATCCAACAACGTCGTGAAATCCACATTGGATAAGGTGCTGATAATTTGCATAGGATTGCCTGACTCGATTTCCCCAATGGAGATATTGGTGCTAAGCACCTCGTCCGCTATCGCACCGAATGCTTCGAATTCGTGTTGCCAATTGATGTCGGGTGGAATTGTGATCACAGATTGAATGGTTTCTCCCGCCATTTCCAAAAGTGGCGCCGAAGCAACATAGGCTCCTAATGTTACAAGTTGAGAATTTCCGAGTGCGTCGAATAGATTTTTCACTTCGGTACCATCAAGAGTTACTGTGGTAAGTGGCGTCCCGTTCAAAATGCCGGCATTGCTGACGATGTCGAAGGCGGTAGCCGCAACTTCACCAAGTTGCATGAACTCGGTCTTCCATGGAATTGCATATAACTGAGCGGTCGGTATAGATATATTCGTGTCGAAATAGTTGGCAGCGATTTCGATTCCCACTGGAAGTATTGTCGCCAACAATTTTGAATTGGATAATTGATTGAATACAGTTCTGATCTCATCACCGGTGATGGTCGATAGATCAGATGTCTGCAAATAGTCAGAGTTGAGAACATCAGCCGCCACACCGGCATAGATTGAAATTTCTTCTCTAACGGCCACTTTGTTGCCCGTACCGAAATTGATTGAAAGCACATCATCGAACAGATACATAGACAATGGCACATCATTTCCAGTATAATCGCTTGGCACTGTCAATTTGTTGGCTGTTACCACGACGATATTCGAATCATAAGAACTTACTATGCCATTAAGGATTCCCATTGCCTGGTCGATATTCATATTGGGATTCAGTCCAGGTATCGAAAGCGGTATGACCGATCTGGTCGGATCATTCAAATCCTGCCTTGGGATTTCATATGCCAATTGAGATGTGTTGGTTGTTGGTGGCGCTAATTCGGCGATGCTTGCGGTGATGTCAACAAATCCACTTAGGATTATCAACATCACGAAGACGCTGACAGCTCCGCTCAGTAATCCGAATACAGCTCCTAGTCCATGGTTTTTGCTACGATATTTTTCAGTTTTTCTATTCTTATGGAAGAAGATGACTCTTACCAGGAATATGATTAAACGATAAAGTATCTGGATGATTGTAAAGTAGAGAACCGTATAGATTATCTTCACGACAAACATGCCCATACCATTAAGGAAAGCCATGACATGAGCATTATCGGCAAAGACAGACATGTCGATACCCGAATAATTCTGTATTAGCAAAGGTAATGCCTGGGACAATTTGGTGACGTTGCTTAATTCAGGCATGAATCTGCCTACCAAACCTCCAAGGAAAGGCATGTTCAGGTTCCAGATGAAAGCAACCGCAATATCTATTGTATAAAAAAAGACGACATAAAAAATCAATGTAATCACAAAATGATACAATGCTTTTTTTAGCCCTCTCAAAAATCCGAATAGCATTCCCAGTCCTAAAATGGAAAAGAATGTGATGTTGAAATAAAGAGCATAGTCCTGTGGCATCTTACCCCTCCTATTGATTCCCTAATGTTACTACCTTATATTTAGAGATATTATATCTTTTTAGTTGTTCATTATAAATAGTGTTTGTAAAAAATCTTAAAATATGACGCAATTTACATTAATTCCAATAAAATATAGTATAATTAACGTATATAAGTTAAGGTGATAGATATGAAGCTTATCAAAAAATTGACTTTGGCTTTTATGATTTTACTCGTCGCAACTTTTTTCGTTGGTTGTGATTTTTTCAATTTTACCACTGCAGGTGAAACAACATATGCGTTCACAACAACCGTTCCGCTCACTCATAGCGGTACGATAAGTTACAGCGATAACGATTATAATAATTTCCCGACTTATACTTCACCGTCCTATTCGCTATCCGTAGCCGCATATAATCAGGTTTTGATTGATACTAGGGAATATATCAGACACGCTAACATCCAGATCGTGAATTCACAGTATTCCTATTCCAATCTTCCGTTCGTTCATCAGACCCAGAAAATTCTGGTTGGTACGATGTATGGCTCCGGGTTCATTTTCATGGATGACGCTACCGACTATTACGCATTGACGAATTACCACGTCGTCAATCCCGAGGGCAACGAATCGGAATATGCCATTCAATGTTTCGGTGATACCGATTCTTCTTCCGCAACACTTGTAACTTATGATAGCGACAAGGACCTTGCGGTGTTGAAATTCCCTAAGAACGACAGAAGCGGCATCACGATTATCAATATCTACAAGCGTCTTAACTATAAGTTCAATGTCGGTGAACTTGTTCTCGCGGTAGGAAATCCTCAAGAACTCGAGAACAATGTCACTTTCGGTGAATTCAAAGGCATGGAAGCGATAGAGAACGTCAATTTCAAAGTCATCTTCCATGATGCCAGCATCCATTCCGGATCAAGTGGTGGCGCTTTGGTCGATGTCGACGGTAATCTCCTAGGCATCAACGCTTGGGGCGCAGACGACAACGACGAATATTCATTCGCGATTCCGAATTATATAGTATATGAATTCTTGGTAAACAAAGGAATACTGGATTAACGCTCCAGTATTCCTTTTTCTATATCTATCTCAATTTCTAATTGTGGGTAGTTGTTTGAAGTAATGGTGACTTTCGTCTTTCCGATGAAACCTGTCGTTTTGACGTAGACACCGATGCTTCCTCCAATCAGTGACAGTTTCTTCGGCCCGATAATTTCAAGACCTTTGGTTGTCTCGATTGAAACGGTTTCGTTGCCATAGCCGAGAACGTTGCCGAATTCATCTACCTGCTCGATTACGATTCTGGTCGCATCGTATGTG
>CAYZPL010000122.1:0-3926 GCA_964480415.1 uncultured Candidatus Izemoplasmatales bacterium | reverse complement strand
CCGTAAAAATCTTGATAAGGCGGTTCTTAAAATAATGCTTGAAACCAAAGAATACTTGGAAACATCGGGAGAACTGGTATCACAGCTCACGATAGAAGCCATAGACTATTATAAAACCATAATTGGAGGATTTTAATGACAGAACTTTTAAAGACAGTATACCATGCGCTGGAGGATCTCAAACTGACAGATATCGTTATCTATGATTTCACAACGCATTCGCCTCATTTCGATTATCAGATAATCGCGACGGCATCCAACGAAAGACAGGTGCACGCAGCGATCAACCATATAAAACAGGTCATACCGGCGGACACTAAATTCCATGTGGAAGGTTCGGAAAACAATCGTTGGCTTTTGATCGACCTGAAAGATATAATCATCCACGTCATGCATAAGGAAGACCGAGATTTCTATCAGATAGAAAAGCTGTTCTATGAAAGAAAACAAGTCAAAATCGAGGAGTAAAATATGGAATACGATCTCTTAGCCACATTTTACGACGCCTTTATCGATCCCGAAGTCTATAAGGAGTACATCCATCTGATCGACAAGTACACGACCGAAGGGACTGTTCTCGATATCGGCTGCGGTACCGGCACCTTGTCCATCGAACTGGCAAAAGCCGGATATGAAGTCGTCGCGACCGATTTGAGCGAGGAAATGTTGCAGATAGTCTCATATCGAGCTAAAGAAGAAGACGTTGATCTGGAAATAGCGATGTACGACATGCTGGATCCGATTGATTTCGAATTCGATACGGTGATCGCGTCGATGGATGTTATCAACCATTTAACCGACATCGAAGACGTGGAATTCGGTTTCACGAACATCTTCAATTCCATGAATGCCAACGCAGTCTTCATCTTCGATGTTCTCAGTTCGGAATACATCGACGCTTTGGACGGATACCAGGAAGATTCCAAGGATTTCAATTTTCATTGGGAATGTCACAAGGGAGATAAGGAACACAGCATCGTCCATACCGTGACAATCGATCTTGAGGGCGAAAAAGAAGAAGTGAAAATCTATGAAGAAACGCATGACAACGAAGCATACGAAAGCATCCTTACCAAGATCGGCTTCAATATTCTGGAGAAGAAAGTCATGCCTGAAAGAACAATATACGTAGTCCAGAAACCGGAATCATTATGATTTCGGTTTTTTTATTAACACATTGTTAGGAAAAAACACGGAAGTTTGATAATATTATGTTGGGAGGATTGATAATATGTTATCCAGTAAAGTAGTTGTAATCGGAACCGGGTTGGTCGGCATGAGCTATGCCTATTCCCTTGTCAACCAAGGAATTGTGGAAAACCTGGTTCTAATCGATATAAACAAAGAGAGAGCCGAAGGCGAATCCATGGATTTGAATCACGGGCTTGCCTTTTCACCGCGAAAGATGAAGATCAAGGCGGGCGATTATTCCGACTGCAAGGACGCGAATCTCGTGGTCATCTCCGCTGGTGTCAACCAGAAGGAAGGAGAAACCAGATTGGACCTCTTGAAAAGGAACGCCGCAATCATGAAATCGGTCGTTACTAACATCATGGCTTCCGGATTCGACGGCATCATCCTTGTGGCATCCAATCCTGTCGATATTCTCACCTATGCGGCTTGGAAGGAATCGGGGCTGCCAGTAAATAGGGTGATCGGCAGCGGTACAAGCCTTGACACCGCAAGACTCAGATATGAGATATCGGACATGCTAAGTCTTTCGGTCGACAATGTCCATGCCTATATTTTAGGAGAGCACGGAGACAGCGAATTCGTTTGTTGGTCGAACGCCTTCATCGGTGCCAAACCGATCCTAGATGTCATCGAGGACATGGAACAAATTAATTTCGAGGATCTCGACAAGATCTATAAACGTGTCAAGAACGCGGCTTATGAGATAATCGAAAAGAAGGGCGCGACATATTATGCCATCGGTATGGCGTTGGTCAAAATCACCGTTGCCATTCTGGAGAATGAAAACAGGATTTTACCAGTCTCGGTCTATAACAATGGCGTATATAATGTTGAAAAAGATGTTTTCATCGGCCTTCCGGCTGTGATCAACAAGGATGGAATCCATCATGTGGTCAAACTGAAATTGAGTGCGGAAGAGATGGTCAAACTGGATTATTCAGCGAGACAACTGAGATCATATCTTGACAAAATGAACCTCTGATAAAGAAATTGAAGAAATGAATCATCTCGAATGTAATATTTGTTTGAGGTGATTTTTTTATGCATAATATCAGAAAATATCTAGGCATTCTTCTTGTCGCCGGTGGTATATTCGGATTGCTCTATCTTAATTCCCATTCCGATTCGCAAAAAACAGTCACAACTATGGATATAGTTTTAAAAACAACCACAACCAAAGTTACGACTGATACGGTGGTCGTAAACATCAAGGGTGCCATAAGATATCCTGGTATGTATGAAGTACCAAGCAATCTTAGAATCGGTGATTTGATAGCGATAGCCGGAGGCGTGACCGAAGAAGCGGATATCGAAGCCATCAATCTCGCGGATAAGCTTGAGGACGAGATGGAGGTGGTAGTGCCAAAAATAATGGTAATCACCCATAGAATAACGACAATGCCATTGACGACTACTGATACTAGTGATGTGAACACTACAAATATTACTTCAACGATACGGATATTGACGGTAGAAATAGCGGGAGCAGTCACTAATCCGGGTATATATAAACTTGAAGAAGGTGCAAGGGTTGACGATCTTATAAATGCGGCTGGAGGGCTAGAAATACATGCGGATACAAGTGAAATCGAACTAGCTAGATTACTAGTGGATGGAGAAAAAGTCGTTGTGCCGGAAAATGTCATAACAACCACAGTTATTAAGATGATTTACGTAAAAATCACCGGTGAAGTAGTCAAACCAGACATCTATTATGTCGAGGACACAACGACTTTGAAAGAACTTGTGGACATGGCGGGTGGTGTCACAGAGTCAGCGGACATCACCAGAATAGAATGGGATACAGAACTATGTCTTGGGGCTGTTATAGATATTCCCAGACTAGCGGACGAAAATACCAACACCTATTCCGAATATGACGATCATGGCAGAATCAACATCAATTATGCAAGCGTAGAGACGTTGATTCTGCTTCCTGGGATAGGCGATATACTTGCTCAAAGAATCGTCGATTATCGTTCTGAGTATGGAAATTTTTTGACAATCGAGGATATTATGTTGGTATCGGGAATCAAGACAAGCGTGTATGATCAGATTAAAGAACTTATTACAGTATGACGCTTCGAAACTGATATATGTCGCAATATCGGTGTTTCTATTCATCCTTACCAAAACAAGCTATGTTGCCATAATCTTACTGGTATTTTTGCTTATGTTTCTGCTTAAGAAGTCAAAGAATCTTTTTCTTTATTCTTTGGTTCTTATCATTTTGGTGACATTCAGATTGGATGCTCTTGATCAAGGTTTCGCGGATGACATCATCCCTACAAGAGGAGAGGTTATTGATGTCTTCGACGACTCATTCCTTTTAGTAGGAGAACATAGGTATCTTATATATTTTGACCATACTGAAATGCTAAAGCCTGGTATGATAATAGAATTCAAAGCATATGAAAGTAAAACAGAAGAACGGAACATGATGCACGATTTTTCGTATTCCCAGTATCTCAAAACCAAGAATATCGCGAAGATACTGTCGATATACAATGTGAAGATCGTCGGCAGTAAGTTGAATTTGAATATAATCCGGTATGATATCGGAAAATATGTCGACGAACATTTCGCACCTGATTCCGCATGTTATATCAAACTATTTCTGCTCGGTGACAAAACGGACTTGGACAAAGACATTTCAGATATGTCAAGTAAACTGGGAATCTCGCATCTCTTTGCGATCTCTGGTATGCACATCGCTCTATTCATAAGTTTCA
>CAYZPL010000121.1:0-3981 GCA_964480415.1 uncultured Candidatus Izemoplasmatales bacterium | reverse complement strand
ATCCAAAGACCATGTTTTCGCATCGGTTATTCTAACTTTGACTATTTCACCGATCAGGTTTTCGTCGCCTTTGAAATTGACGAGTTTATTGTTTTCGGTATAACCCGATAATACATTCTTTTTGGTTTTGGAAGGACCTTCCACCAAGACCTTCACTATCTTGTCCTTGAATCTCAGGTTGCCCCTCTTATATCCTTCGTTCACGAGATCGTTCAGTTCATAAAGTCTCCGTTTCGCTTCTTCCTTCGGGATATCGTTTTGATACTTGGCAGCCGGTGTTCCAGTTCTTGCTGAATATATGAATGTGTATGCTCCTTCGAATTTCGCCTTTTTGACAAGATCAAGAGTATCTAGGAAATCAGCTTCGGTCTCTCCCGGGAAAGCCACGATAATGTCCGTCGTTATCGAAACTTCAGGAATCTTTGCGTATATCCTTTCGACCAATGCCAGATATTCATCCTTGGTGTATTTTCGGTTCATCCGCTTCAGTATAGCATCGGAACCTGATTGTACGGGAAGATGGATGTAAGGCATGATGTTCGATTTTCTGGAGATGACATCGATAAGTTCATCAGAGAAATCTTTCGGATGCGAAGTCGTGAATCTGATTCGCTTGATGTCAAGTTTCGATAAGTCTTCAAGCAGATCTGCGAACGAAAAGTCCGTGTCCTCGAAATCGAGGCCATATGAATTCACATTCTGACCGAGCAGTGTGATTTCCTTGTATCCTCTTTTGATCAGGTTTTTGACTTCCTCGATTATGTATTTCTTTCTCCGGGAACGTTCCTTACCTCTTGTATAGGGAACAATGCAGTAAGTACAGAATTCATCGCAACCGTACATGATGTTGACCCAGGCTTTGAAACGGCTATCTCTAGCCTGAGGCAGATGTTCGACGATGTCTCCTTCTTTGGAGTATACTTCGATCATCCTTTTCTTCTCGACCATCACTTGATAGAGATATTCCAAGAACTTCTCGATGTTATGGGTCCCGAAGACGATATCCACATGTTTGTATTTTGTAAGGATCTTCTCAACGACTGTTTCTTCTTGCGACATGCAACCGGAAACTGCGATAATCATGTTCGGATTTATTTTCTTGAAACTTTTCAATCTACCTAATTCACCGAACACCTTTTTTTCGGCATTTTCCCTCACAGCACAGGTATTTATCAAAACCAAATCCGCTGTATCCAAGTCTTTGGCTTCTTTGAATCCCTGCGATTTAAGCAGACCTGATATGACCTCTGTATCGGCTTCGTTTGCCTGGCATCCATGGGTTTGAATCAGAAATGTCTTGCCGACACCAATGTTCTTTATGTGCTCCGGGAGTTTATATTCGATTATCTCGACTTTGTCCTTCAGTCGTTTACGTGCCTGTTTCAGATCAGGCTTTCGGATTGTTTCCATATTCACCTCTTGGGTTCTTCAAAAATGTTGATTCGCTCGATTTTTTTGTTTTCAAGATCAAGGAATACGGCATTGAACTGCAGCACTCCTTCGGTTTCCGGAACAACTCTTTCCGGAACACCGGTCTTGAATTTGCGCAAGCCCTGTACGACCGCACCACCAATGATTCCATATCTAACACCGGTCATACCGACATCGCTGATATAAAGCATTCCTTTAGGAAATACCGAATTGTCGGCGGTTGGAACGTGAGTGTGGGTTCCGATCAAGGCGTCGACTCTTCCGTCAAGATAATGCGCCATGGCGTATTTCTCACTGGTCGCCTCCGCATGGAAATCGACGATAATGTAATCCGCTTTGATCTCCTTCAAAAGCTCATCCATCTTTGTGAATGGATTATCGGTAGGGTCATGCATGAAAATGCGGCCGATCAGATTGACGACAGCGATTTTCTTGTCATTGAAATTGTAGATGATGTATTCCTTGCCAAGCGCTCCTTCTCCATAATTTGCCGGTCTTGCGACATACGGAAGATCAAGAACCTCGACATAGTCTTTTCTCGAAAAGGCATGGTTACCCAAAGTGAAGACATTCACTCCCTGGGAAAGATAATCTTTGTAGATCTTTTCCGTAAGTCCGTTGCCGTCAGCGATGTTCTCCCCGTTGACGATGATGAATTGCGGTTTGTATTCGTTTTTGACTTGTTGGAAGTATTTGGCGAAAGCCTTGCGGCCAAGTTCCATATATACATCTCCCACAAATAGTACTTTCATAATGTTCTCCTTTATAAAATAGAAAGCCTTCCAAACGGAAGGCTATTATTTACTTAGCAATGTCTTGAGCTCTTGTTTCTCTGATTACTGTAACCTTTATCGTACCCGGATAGCTTAGTTTCTCCTCAATCGACTTTCTGATCTCTTTTGCAATTACGTGTGTGTTCTGATCGTCGACTTCATCAGGCTTAACTATGACTCTGACTTCACGTCCTGCTTGGATCGCGAACGCTTGTTCGACACCTTTGACACTCGATGATATCTCTTCAAGCTGTGTGAGTCTGTTTATGTAATTTTCCAGTGATTCTGAACGAGCTCCTGGTCTAGCGGCGCTTAATGCGTCGGCGGCGGTTACTAATACGCCGATTATTGTTTGTGATTCATTATCCCCGTGATGTGATGATATCGCATCAAGTACTGCAGGGTGTTCATGATATCTCTTCGCAAGGGATAAACCGATTTCTACATGCGAACCCTCGATTTCATGATCGACTGCCTTACCGATGTCGTGCAACAAGCCTGCGCGCTTGGCGATTGTTTCATTTTCGCCAAGTTCGGCTGCCATCTTACCGGCAAGGAAACTTGTTTCTATTGAATGTTTTAAAGCGTTTTGTCCGTATGATGTACGGAAGTATAGTCTACCGATCAGCTTTGTCAGATCCGGATGGATCCTGCCGATTCCGGTTTCAAATACTGCTTCATCTCCCTTGTCTCTGATGAACTGGTCAACTTCGGCTCGGGTCTTTTCTACTATTTCTTCGATTCTTGCCGGATGGATTCTGCCGTCCTGAATCAAAGCTTCCAAGGATTTCTTGGCGATTTCTCTCCTGATCGGATCGAAACCTGATAATACGACTGCTTCTGGAGTATCGTCGATGATCAGATCCACTCCCGTCAATGCTTCAAGGGCTCTGATGTTACGACCTTCACGTCCGATGATTCTGCCTTTCATCTCATCGTTAGGCAGATTGACAACGGAAACGGTTGTTTCGGCTGTTACGTCCTGCGCATATTTTTGGATCGCGCTGGTAATGATTTCTTTTGCTCGTCTTTGAGCCTCATTTTTAGCCTTTTCCTCTTCGTCACGAAGATAGTTGTCAATTTCTGAAACCATCTCCTCTTTGACACGCTCCATGATGACTTCACGTGCCTGGTCAAGTGTGAAACTTGCGATTTCTAATAATTTGTCATTTTGTTCTTTAATGATATTTTCCAGTTCAAGGTTTTTCTCTTCTAAAGCGGATTTTCGTGTATCTAATAATTCTTCTTTTCGGTCCAGATTTGTCTCACGTTTGTCTAAATTGGCCGAACGGCGCTCTAATATCTCTTCTCTTTGATGCATCTTGTTTTCGAGTACAGATACAGCAGAACGCTTCTCCTTTAATAATCTATCGTTTTCTAAATTTAGATTATGAATTTCTTGTTTTGCTTCTAGCAGTTTTTCTTTTTTAATTCTCTCCGCTTGAGAAAATGCATTGTCAATTATACTTTGGGATTTGTTTCTAGCGTTTTGAAAACCTTTTTCAACAATCGCTACTCTTAAAATAAATCCAGCTAATCCACCAACAATTAAACCTAAGAGAACGGAAATAATAATTTCAATAGCTAACATAATATTATCTCCTTAGTTTGATTTAGTTGTTCTTTATACTAGAGTATGTTTCCATACACAATATACTGATACATTACTATTATATTATATTACAGTATGTTAGTCAAAGCTTATTTCTTGATTATGGGAAAAATGAATGAGTTTACAAAAAAAAAGAAAAACCTGAATCGGTTTTTCTATTTCTCT
>CAYZPL010000120.1:0-3986 GCA_964480415.1 uncultured Candidatus Izemoplasmatales bacterium | reverse complement strand
AAAGAAGAACAAGATGTGAGAAAGGCGTGTAGTATTAGAGAAATCTATATAAGAAAAATCGTATCCCTTACATCATGTTCCTTAATATGGTAGAATGGGTATGTATACTTAGATCAATGATGCATAATTATTTTATTATAGATACAATAATCAAAAGAAAAGAGGTTTGAATATGAATCAAAAACAACTTGATAGAATGTCGACGGGATTGGGTTTTATAGCAGCATTGGATCAAAGCGGTGGCAGCACACCCAAAGCTTTGAAATTGTATGGAATCAACGAGGACCGTTATCAAAACGATCAGGAAATGTTTGATCTGGTTCATCAAATGCGAAGCAGGATCATCAAATGTCCTTACTTTACGTCGGAACATATTCTAGGAACAATTTTATTTGAGAATACAATGGAATCCACGATTGACGGGATCTTGACTGCCGATTATCTATGGGAGAAGAAAGGAATTGTTCCATTTCTCAAAATAGATAAAGGTTTGGCCCCGGTAGCTGACGGTGTTCAGTTGATGAAGCCAATCCCGGCTTTAGAACAACTGTTGAAAAAAGCAGTAGATCGCCATATTTTTGGAACCAAAATGCGGTCTGTCATAAGGTCCGCAAATCCTAAAGGGATTGCTGCGATTGTCAAACAACAATTCAGTTTGGCCAGAGTCATCATATCATTCGGTTTGGTTCCGATAATCGAACCTGAGGTCGATATTCATATCGCAGATAAAAAAGCAGCTGAAAAGCTACTGCTTGAAGAGCTTTCAAAAGAACTGAATTTGTTGGAATCCACTGCCAAGGTAATCATTAAATTATCAATTCCAACGGAGAACAATCTATATCAAGGGTTGATGAATGATCCGAGAATGGTTAGAGTCGTCGCTTTATCCGGTGGATATTCACGAGATGAAGCCGATCATTTATTATCGTTGAACCATGGATTGATCGCTTCCTTTTCAAGAGCTTTGACACAAGAGCTAAATGAAAGTCAGACAGATGACGAGTTCAATTCTACTTTAAAAGCTTCCATTGATTCCATCTATCAGGCATCGATCACATAATCATAAATTCCAAGATTAACGTTATACTAAAAAAATGCATGTTGCATCATGTTTTAAATCATGCTTAATATGCTGTATAATAATAATTAAGAGGCGGTGATATTATGTATAAATTGGTTTTAGTTCGCCATGGTGAAAGCGAATGGAACAAGATGAACTTATTTACCGGATGGACAGATGTCGATCTGTCAGATAACGGTATCAATGAAGCAAAATCAGCTGGAGAAATATTAAAAAAGGATAAATACCATTTTGATATCGTTTTCACATCATATTTAAGACGCGCAATTCACACAATGAATTATGTTTTGGACATATTACATGCAGATTACTTACCAATAAGGAAATCATGGCGGCTTAATGAAAGGCATTATGGCGCTTTACAAGGCTTGAATAAGTCTGAAACAGCTGCTAAATTTGGTAAAGAACAGGTTCAAATCTGGCGCCGGAGTTTTGATGTGAGACCACCGGAATTCAATGATGCCGAATTCGAAAAGTTTTATCAGGATGAACGTTATAATGCATTGAGCATTGAAGAAAAACCTCGTGCAGAAAGTCTAAAAGATACAATTGCACGAGCAGCGCCGTATTTTGAAAAAGAAATCAAACCATATATTTTGGCGGGTAAGGATGTTCTTATCGTAGCCCATGGTAATTCTATTCGCGCATTAGTCAAATATTTCGACAACCTTTCAGACGAAGAAATAGTAGGCGTAAATATTCCAACCGGAGTACCGCTTGTCTATGAATTGAATGCCGAAATGAAAGCTGAAAAGAGTTATTATTTGGGAGATCAAGAAGCGATTAAGAGGAAACAAGAAGCTGTCAAAAATCAAGTCAAATAAGATTTTTCTAGGTTTAAATTGTAATTATTCTTAAATACCGATTTTTAAGTATGCTAATAAGCAATAAAGTTGTTATGAATTGGTATCGCTTTTTAACATGGATTTAAGATGGCATATGCGTTGAGAATGAAGGGTGTGCAATTCCATCAAATTAAGTAACTGCACACATTCGAATATAAATTGATTTGGGATCAATCCCAAATCTTTTTTATTGCCATGAATATTCGACACATTTTGAGGTAACCGACAAATTGAATTCCTTATTATGATATAATATGAGGAGTAAAATATAGCGGGAGAAATGCTAATGATTGAAATATCGAAAGATGAAGCGAAAAAGTTTTTGCTAAGAAGACAAGGATTGCTCGGAGACTATAGATATCAAGCAATTTCAGGTGTTGTCGACTACATTAAAGATATCGGATGTGTACAGTTCGATCCATTGGACATCTGTGGCAGAAATGCGGATATTGTCCTGTTTTCAAGAGTTATGGATTATAAAAAATCCTATTTGGATGAACAATTATATCTGAAACGCAATCTTGTCGATCAATGGGATAAAAACATCTCTATCTACGCAACATCTGATTGGGCTGATATGTCAAGAACCAGAAATCATTATGCGAAAATCTACGAAAATCATTTAAAGGACTTTCAAGATGAAGTGACCAAAGTTAAGAAGATTTTGGAAGAGAAGGAATTCGTTCGCTCATCAGACCTTAACATTGACGGCAAAGCACATTTCTTCACTTGGCGTCATATGAAATTGAGCCAAGCCATCCTTGATTATCTGTTTTTCAAGGGCGAGGCAATTATCCATCACCGCGACCGGACCATCAGATATTTCTGTTCTGCGAAAAGATTCCTCGATCCAAAGGAATATAATAAAGATGATCCCTTTGCGACAGATGAAGAATATATCAAATTCCAATTGAAAAGAAGAATTAGGGCAATCGGTCTGTTAGGATCGGGTCCATCCGATGCCTACTTGGGTATGACAAAGGTCCTGACTCCAGAAAGAAAAGAATACTTCAAGGAAATGGTTGAAGCGGGAGAAATTGTCGAAATTAAGATTGAAGGCGTCAATGGTCATCTCTATACTTTACCGGAACTGTTAAAATATCTTGACCAGGATGACAACACGAAAAGACTTGAATTTCTGGCTCCGCTCGATAATTTCTTATGGGACCGCAAACTGATTAAAAAGATCTTCGACTATTCCTATGTCTGGGAGATTTATTATGTTGCGGAAAAGAGAAAGTTTGGGGCTTATGTTTTACCGGTCTTATATGGATCTGATTTGGTCGCAAGAATTGAAATGGTCACCGAGACAAAAACGAGAAAACTGATTCTCAAGAATCTGTGGTTTGAAGCGGAAAAGCCGCAAGATGAAAGGTTCTGGAAGATGTTTGATGAGCGTATCAAGGCATTCGCCGAGTTCAATGGATGTCTTAAAATAGATAAAAGAAAATTCAAAATCCATTCGAATGTTCATGAATGGTAGATAGTAGTGAGGAGATATAGATGAAGATAAGAAAACCTCCGATTTTCAAGTTTGAACTTGAGACATACAAAGGTGAAATAACACATCCAGAAACTAGCGATGTGGTCGATTGCTTCCACTTCAATTCAAAAGACTATTCCGGAAACAAAGAGACAAGGATAATTTTCGACACATGCAAATTCGACAAGTCGACTATTACAGGCAATGATTTTATTAAGTCGGAGTTTATCGATTGCATTTTCAATACATGTGATCTGTCGAACAACACTTTCACTGATTCCCTGTTCATGCGTTGTGAGTTTCATAACTGCAAATTCATGGGGACCCACCTCGTACAAAGCGTTCTCAAGGATGTTCTAATCAAGGACTCGGTAGCGGATTTTCTGGATATATCCGAATCGAAATTCACAGTCGTCGAAATCATCAATACCGCACTTAAGGAATCGAACTGGTTCAAGACTGAACTAGTCGAAGTCAAATTACATAATGACAAACTGAATAAAGCATATATTGATGGTACACCGCTAAAAAACATAGATTTATCGACATGCGATTTGGAACAGATAACAATCGACAG
>CAYZPL010000119.1:0-4052 GCA_964480415.1 uncultured Candidatus Izemoplasmatales bacterium | reverse complement strand
TCGAAATCCTTATAGATACTATCTATTTCTATTATACACTTATCAAAAACAGAAAAAACGATGTCAATGAAAAAAAATTTACAGATTTTTAGAAAATACACAAATTGTACATCAAATAATGCTATAATTTGTATATGTTATATTAGGAGGTATATATGGTCTTTCCCAAACAAGAATTCACCAAGGCTTCGTGCAAGGATGCTAATATCAACAAAGGCGTTTTGGTGGATTTATTCAACAAGATAGAAGAAGAGAAATTCAACATACACTCGATGATGCTTTTGCATAACGGTGAAAGGGTGTTTCAGGCATACGCCAGCGAACATTCACCGACCACCAGAGAGAATCTATATTCTGTCTCGAAATCGTTCACTTCAGTGGCAGTGGGCATCCTTATGGATCATAATCTATTGCATCTGGAAGACTTCGTCGTGTATTTCTTTCATGATGAATTGGAAGAATTCGACGACGAGTACAAGAAGCTCAGGATCAAACATCTGCTTACGATGTCGGTTGGACAAGAAAAGGATGTTTATCATGATCTGACTCCTAGCCAGGATCCAATCAAAGTGTTCTTTTCCCAGAAACTGAAACATGAACCCGGCACCGTATTCATGTACAGCAATTTCGCAACGTTTATCTTGTCGATCATAGTAACCAAGGTGACTGGCAAATCGTTGAATGATTTCCTTGATGAATACCTCTATGATAAAATCGGTATCGAGAAACCGGAATGGGACACATTCAGAGAATACAGCCTTGGATGCACGAGCCTTAAATTGGCGGCTCCCGATTTGGCAAAATTCGGATTGTTGTTGCTGAACGACGGCAATTGGGACGGAGAACAGATAGTTTCCAAGAATTATCTAGATTTGGCGACTTCCAAACAGATTGATACTAAAAATTGGTATAATGAATACGACCAGTATGGATACGGATACCAATTCTGGATGAACAAATTCGGCAATTACAGAGCAACCGGAGCTTGGCAGCAATTCATTTTCATAAACAAAAAATATAACATCGTCTTTGTAATGCAAGCTTATGAAGAAAGAAGCCTTGTCTTCCTGTTCGAGGATTACATTTTGGAAGCCTGCAAACAAGGTTGGAATTACTGTGATTATTCCCTGAGAGACCATATCAGGAAATTCTATAATGAATCAAAACCTTTGATCGAAGCTGAAAACGAAAAACTATTTGGAAAATAAATGGATGAATTATGAAAGATGAGATAGAGTTTTATAGACTTATCTCTCTTTTTTTGATATAATATTTACGATTATTAAAGTTAATTGATCAAGGGGTTTATTTAATGGATTTAGGAAAAATCAATACCCTGTCTGTTTTGAAGGAAACCGAAATTAGTTATTTACTGACAGACGGGAAGGAAGAAGTGTTCTTACACAAAAAAGAGGCAAAGAAACCCTATGTGGACGGTGAAGAAATAGATGTGTTTCTATATCTGGACAACCAGGGAAGAATCACCGCTTCCACAAAAACACCGCTATTGGTAGTTGGCAAGATCGCATTGCTAAAAGTTGTTTCGATAAACAAAGACTACGGTGTTTTTTTATATAATGGCATGATAAAAGACCTTCTACTCAGTAAGGACGATTTACCGTATGACAAGGAAAAATGGCCACAGAAAGATGACCATCTTTTTGTGGGCATGGTCGTAAACAAGGGCAGATTGTTTGCCTATTTGCCTTCAAGAAGAGAATTATCAGAGTTTTATGTCGAACTCGAACCTTTGGGGGAGAACGAAACATATAATACCTATTGTCAGAAGTTGAAGGCTGACGGTATCGTATGTTATACCGAACAGGGACACGAGATATTCATTCACAACAACAACTTCCGCGAGCAAAAGCGTTTCGGCGAACCTTTGGAAGTTAAAATATTGAAACATTTGGAAGAGAACAAATACACGGGGACATTGATCGAACAAAAAGAGATCATGTTGGAAAAGGACGCCATAAGAATCCTCGAGTATCTGGATCAACACGATGGGGCGATGCCTTATACCGACAAAACTGACAAGGATATAATCAGTGATGTCTTCCATATGTCGAAATCGGCTTTCAAGAGAGGGTTAGGAAACCTCTACAAAGCCCAAAAAATCATTTTAGACAAAAACGTTACGAAAAAAATAGATAAGTAGGTGGAAATTATGGGAAGAGCACATGAAGTCAGAGCGGCTGCTATGGCGAAAACCAGTTTGAAGAAATCAAAATTATATTCGAAGTTCGGAAAAGAAATCTATATCGCAGCTAGAGAGGGTGGACCGGATCCGGATGCCAATCTAAAGCTTAGAAGTATAATCGCAAAAGCAAAATCAGCACAGGTACCTGGAGACGTCATCAAAAGAAACATCGATAAATCCCAGAGTTCTGGTGGAGAAGATTATCAAGCGACGCAATACGAAGGATTCGGACCGGGTGGTTCGACAATAATCGTCGAGGCTTTAACTGACAATGTGAACAGAACTTTCGGAGAAGTAAGAAGCTGTTTCACAAAAACAGGTGGAACTTTGGGTAAATCAGGTTCGGTATCGTATCTTTATACGTACTGCACACATCTAAGTTTTACCGGTCTTACAGAAGACGAAGCACTAGAGGCTTTGGTAATGGCGGATTGCGATGTTTCAAACATCGAATCTGACGAAGATATCGTCATTGTAACCGGAGCACCATCAGACTACGATAAGATCAAAGAAGCTTTGGAGTCTACGGGAAAAGAACTGGAGTTCTTTGACGACCAAGTCGCATTCATCCCTAACGACAAAATCGATCTTGATGAAGACTCATTACGCAAATTCCAAAGATTCCTTGATTTGGCAAATGATCTGGACGATGTCCAGGAGATTTATCATAACGTCAATATGCCTGACGAAACGGAATAAGGATTGATCATGAACCTGCCAAACAAACTAACGATGCTAAGGATATTCATCATCCCGGTAATCATCGTAATTTATATACTCAGACACACCTTAGGCGACCTGACGCTGTATCTGATGGCAGTCTTGTTCATCTTAGCATCGGTGACTGATTACTTTGACGGATATCTGGCAAGAAAGCTTAACATAGTGACAACGTTCGGGAAATTCATCGATCCCTTGGCTGATAAGCTTTTGGTCGTCACGATGCTTAATATATTGACACACTTATACACTTCGGCCGTAGGTCAGGTTCCGCTTTACATGTGGATGCCTTTCTGGGTCGTGATCATCGTTATCGGAAGGGAACTGACGGTGACGTCCATAAGATTGGTAGCAGTGGGAGAAGGCATAATCCTGCATGCATCCAAACTCGGGAAATATAAAACGGCTTTCACGATGTTGACAATCACATATTATCTTTTGATAATGCCTATCAATACAAGCGTCATCAACATCATCGGAGTCGTACTGACATTGATATCGGTAATTCTGACATTAGTATCAGGAATCGACTACTACCTTAAGAACAAAAATATCATTTTAAAATCAAGATAAAGAAAATACCAGGGTGATTCGTAAGATTTTATGTAGACACCACAGGGAGGATTATTATGGAAGACAATACAAGAAAAAAGAATTTGGATTTAGCTTTAAAGAATATCGAAAAAGAATACGGTAAAGGCTCAGTCATGATTCTTGGCGATGTGGAACGGATGGATGTGGAAACAATCTCCACCGGTTCACTTCAACTTGATCAGGCACTTGGAGTCTTTGGTTATCCTCGCGGAAGAATCGTGGAAATCTACGGACCTGAATCTAGTGGTAAGACGACTTTTGCATTGCATGCGATAGCAGAAGCACAAAAAAGAGGCGGTTATGCGGCATTTATCGACGCTGAACATGCACTTGATGTCCAGTATGCGCAACATCTCGGAGTCGACATCGACAATCTGATTCTTTCTCAACCAGATACCGGCGAACAAGCTTTGGAGATAGCGGAAGCGCTCATAAGAAGCGGTGCAGTTGACATCGTCGTCATCGATTCCGTGGCCGCACTGGTTCCGGAAGCGGAAATCAGGGGCGAGATGGGCGACAGCCATGTCGGCCTTCA
>CAYZPL010000118.1:0-4058 GCA_964480415.1 uncultured Candidatus Izemoplasmatales bacterium | reverse complement strand
CCCACATTGCGATCAAAGCCGGCTATGCCGCAAAAGACCTCCATCAGGAAGTCATTGGCGTCATCGAGAACATGTCGTTTTATGAAATAAACGGTGAAAAGCACTACATCTTCGGCAAAGATGGCGGGAAGCGCGTCTCCGAAGAACTGCTTGTCGATCTTCTGGCGGAACTGCCTATCACACCTCATGACACATCGATCTATGGTGAAACCGAATACGCTGGTATTCTGTATCTGAATCTTGCAAGAAAAATCATGAATCTCTTATAAAAAAAGTGACTCTTCATCAAACGATGAAGAGTCTTTTTATAGCGTATGTTCCTGGATAGACTGGACTTTCTGCATGTTCTTTCTGATATATGTGAGCGAATCCTTGTAACGTTTGTTTTCAGCAAGTATTTCCGATATCTCATATGTTAGACAATTCATGAAGAACAAATTCTGGATTTTGTTTGCATACGGAAGGCAAACATTTGCCAGATAATCCTTATATTGCATTCTGGATCCATTCTCGAACAAGGTGAGCAGATTGGCGAAATCAATAGGATTGTCCTCGAAATTGCGAGGGGATGATTCTTTGATCTCATTGAGATAGAATTCATATTTATTTCGGTTGTCTCTGCTTAGAAATTTTTTCGCGACAATGAAACATCCCGCTTGATAATACCATTGGTTCTTGTCGAAATATTGCAGGATTTTCTCTTGTTCATCGCTTTTGAGAAGATTGACCAATAAAAAGTAATTGCGTTCTTTCGAACAGAAATTCGCGTAATCGTACCTGTCAAAATGGGTTTTTGATTCTTCTCCTTCATAGATCGAAAAGATGCTTTTCCAAGCGCTCAGATCATCATACCTGCTTCTCGCTTCGTTGCTGAAAAAGATGTGCTGGCAATGATAGAGAGATTCTCTTGATTTGTTGAAGCGATAGATATTGCCATAGATCAAGAAATTGGCGTAATGGTAAAGCCCCGACTTAAGACCGCTGGTATGATGTTTGACATCAATCCTGTCGATAATTGCTTTGGCAGTTTTGAAATTTCCGATTCCGATGTTGTAGAAACAGCTGAATAGCAGAAACGAATTGAGTCCGAAATCTTCAAGAGAATCAAGATATTGGTAGATTTCGTCGTTGATGGGTTCTGCTTTGTCGTATTCTTCCATCAACACATGATAACCGAGTTTGCAGATTTGAATCAAGACGGCAACTTCATATTTCTCAACCTCTTTGAACAATGCCGCATACCTTTCTTTTTCTTTATAGAAAAAATAAAGCAGGCTGTCTTCCAGATACCCTACCATGTCTTCGGGAAAGACGATACTTTCCGGAGCCATGTTCATCTTCTCCATTATAAGGAGGAGATTTTCCCTGTTGGCTTCAATCTGGTTGTTTTCAATTTTGGAAATGTAAGTGTTTGAGCAGATTCCGTTAGCCAGTGATTCCTGTGTCATGTCAAGATTTCCTCGAGCTTTTTTAATTGCCTGGCCGATTGTCTTCTTATAATACTTGACAATCGCCTCGTGCCTTCTGATAAGGTCGTTTCGTAATTTATACATAAGTTTCCTTTCCCTAAAAGCCCTCAACCAATAAATATTATACAGAAAAGAATACAAAAATTAAAGTATTTTTTTTTGAATTAATAAAAAAAATTCTCAACCGAACAAAAAAAGAAAGAACCAATCATTCGAGAATTGGTTCTATACAATACTTTATTACCGGACATTCATGACATTTTGGAGCCTTTGCCTTGCAAAAATATCTACCGAAGAAAATCAATTTATGATGTAAGTCGATCCATTTGTCAATAGGGAACGCCTTCATCAGTTTCTTCTCTATTTGAACAGGATTGTCTTTTTTATCCGCAAAGGCTAGTTTTCTGGATACTCTGGATACGTGTGTATCCACCGCTATTCTTGGTACATGATACATTTCCGCAAGGAACACGTTGGCGGTTTTTCTTCCTACCCCAGGAAGTTTTTCCAAATCACTTTGCGTCTTGGGAATCACCCAGTTGTATTCATCACCGACCATTATCGCCATGTTCTTGAGATTCTTCGCTTTGTTACGAAAAAGCCCCAAATGTTTCAGATCGTTTTCCAAACCTTCTTGGCTTGCCTTCGCATAGTCTTCCAGAGTCTTATATTTCTCAAAAAGATTCACCGTTATCCGGTTTACGGCTTCATCGGTGGTCTGAGCCGACAACATGACAGCTATCAACAACTCGTGGGAGTTAGAATAGTGCAGTTCACATCTGGCATCGGGAAAGAGTTTGGTGATTTCTTGATAGATAAATTCGGTCTTCGTCATTATTTCTGTTCCCATGAATCAAAGAATTTTTTCAGCGCTTCGGATTTTTCCGGTTTGTATTTCGATGATTTCGGTTTACTGCTGGTTTTTGTCATCTGCAACAACACGCCATCGATATAGCTTAATGTGGACTTGTTAGCCTTGATCGCGAAAAGCACTGCATTCTTGATGTTTTCCTTGGTATAGCCGTCTTCATGTATCCATTTCTGGATAAGCTCGATATCTGAAGGTTTGAGTTGTTTTTGGAATTGTGTTGATATCAGATCAGCTATCTCCTCATCAAGAGAATCGTAGATTTTATCATCATTCAGTACTTCGTCTTTGATTTTTTCGATATAGACGTCAATTGCCATCTTTATCGTGTTTTCCAAAGAGAATACTTCCGTCTCTTTTCCGTTCGCTTGTTTTATCAATCTGAAAGTGATGTATTTCTTCTGCATCAGTTCGTCAAGGATTTCCAGAACTTCGGTCTCCTTAATCGTCAATTTCTTGACTATCTTCGAAGGAATTATTACAGTTACCCCTCTTTTTTTGAGGTTATTGAGTTCGATCAGAACAAAAGCTTCGATTTCGGACAAACCGATAGTTTTGTAGTTTTTCAATATCAGCTTGTTGAAATCGATGATATCTTCTTCCAACAACCTGTTTATCAATGCATAATCCATGGTTTCTCCTTACTTTCCTTCGTTCGAAGCGAGTTTGTCGAGCGTCGATTGCGCTGCATTTTGTTCTGCTTCCTTTTTTGATTTGCCTCGACCTTCACCCATGATTATCGTTTCATCCATATATACTCTGGCGACGAATTCACGGTCATGAGCCGGGCCGGTCTCAGATATGATAACATATTTCAATGTACGCTTGTCCGACTGGACAAGTTCCTGAAGTTTGCTCTTGAAGTCGTTGTCTTCTTTATTGATGTTTTTTCTGATTATGGGAAAGACCACCTTGTTGAATACCTTGTATGTTTCATCGATGCCTTTGTCAACGAATATCGCTCCAAGCAGTGATTCGAAAGTATCTGCTAAAATAGCTGGTTTCTCTCTGCCTCCGGACATTTCTTCACCTTTTCCCAGCAAAAGATATTGCCCGAGATTGAAACTTCTCGCATATTCGTATAAAGCTGATTCGCAGACCTCCTGTGCTCTCTTTTTAGTCAATACACCTTCGGATTCGGAGATATTCTCATAAAGAAATTTGCCTACGACGAGATCAAGTACAGCATCACCGATGAATTCAAGTCTTTCGTTGCTCAATGTGTTGGTTTCATTAGCATAAGAAGAATGGGTCATCGATCTTTCCAGCAACTTTTTGTTATTGAAATCAAGGTTAAAGAATTTCTCGAGTTCCTTGATTTTGTCATTCATTGTCATCAGCACCTTTTTGTGACTCAAGATATTCAGCAACCAGTTCAAAAACTCTTTCTCTGACCACGTTGGCTGCTTGTCTGATGCCGTTATAGAATCCGTATGCCTTGGAAGCTCCCTGGGCTTTGATGACTGGTTTGTAAAGTCCGTATATGACTGCTCCGCCGATCTCTTCGGCTGATAATTCCTTTTTGAATTCGTTCAAGTTTTTCTTTGCCAGTAGTCCACCGATTTTACCAAAGAAACTGCTGGTCAGGTTTTTTTTCAGCATTTGACCCATGCCTTTTGCTGTGCCCTCCATCGTCTTCATGACGATATCGGCGGTGAAGCCATCGCTGATAAGGATATCGCAAGGTGGATCTAGAATTTCCTTTGGTTCGACGTTGCCGT
>CAYZPL010000117.1:0-4124 GCA_964480415.1 uncultured Candidatus Izemoplasmatales bacterium | reverse complement strand
TCATGCAAGTCTATTTTTTATAATGTTTGGCCAGTCCGGCTTTTGATGTTTCTCTATAGGAGATATTTATGTCCTGTCCGGTCTCTTTCATCGTCTCGACCACGGTATCGAAAGAGATGATTCTGGTCCCCATGAGCAAAGAAGCGAGTTCGCTGGCGTTGATAGCTCTATGCGCCGCGACGGCGTTCCTCTCGATACAAGGAATTTGGACATAACCCAGGATTGGATCGCAGGTTAATCCCAGATGATGTTCCAGAGCGATCTCTGCGGCGTATTCAATGATGTCGATATCATTGTAAAAAAGCTGGGAATAAGCGGCAGCCGCCATCGAACATGCGGTTCCTATCTCCGCTTGGCAACCGGCTTCTGCACCACTGATCGACGCATTGAACTTGACGATGTTGCCGATGATACCGGCGGTTGCGAGAGCGTCTAAAATCCGTTCGTCGCTAAACTTATGAACATCACGGAGAAAATAGAGAACACTAGGTAATACTCCGGCTGAACCGCAAGTAGGAGCCGTAACGACAGTCCCACCGCTGGCGTTTACTTCGGCTACTGCATATGCATAAGCACTGATGAGTCTGAGATCGATCGAAGTTTTCACAATCTGATTGTACAAAAGGCTTCTGGCTTTGCGTTTGACATGAAGTTCACCAGGGAGGAAACCCTCCGTATGCAACCCTTCATTGATGGTGGTTTTCATCTGAAGCCATACGGTTCTGAGAAAGTCCTTGAATTCGGGATCCTCGAATTTATATACATATTCATAAAGCGTCAATTTGTTTTCCCGGCAATAGTCGGATATATCCTGGAAAGTGTTGTGCGGATAGACCACCGGCCTTTGTTTCGGTTCGTCGCCTTTTCTGAGGATGCTGCCACCGCCGATGGAGAAGTAGCGCTCGGAAGCGATCAAATTGTCGTGTTCATCGTAGACCAGAACATCCATCGTGTTGGGATGTTCGATGTTCGGATCATCGGAGAATTCGACATCGACGTTTCCCAAGGTATCTTTAATGACCTGTTCGGTAAGATGTCCTTTACCGGTAAAGTTCAATGAACCATACAGAATCGCTTTGTACCTGGTCGCGGTATAACGGTTTTTTACTTCAAGACATATTCTTTGCGGTCCGATTGTATGCGAGCTTGACGGACCTCTTCCGATTCTATATATTTCTCTTAATGATTCCATAAAATGCCTCCAATATCCAGAACATATTTTACCATATATTTGTCAAGTGGATAAAAAAATATTGATGATTTCTCATCAATATCATTTATGCAACAACAATGTCAATTCTCTCAATGTTTTAGCGGCTACAATGGTCGATACCCCGGATGTGTCGAGCATCGGAGAAAGTTCGACGATGTCCGCTCCGACGATATGAGAAAGCGACATGAAAGATTTGATCGCTTTTAGCAATTCCTTGTATGTTATCCCACCCGGTTCAGGTGTCCCTGTTCCAGGAAAGACGGAAGGATCCAAAACATCGAGGTCAATCGTTATATAGACGGGATAATCCTTGATTTCGTCGACTATTTCATCGAGACCTTCAAGATCGAATTTCCTCATGAAGACATGTCCGTCTTCAGCGAACTTGAATTCACTGGCATCACCGCTTCTTATTCCGAACTGGAAGATGCGGCCGTCGCCCAAAACGTCATGACATCTCTTAAGTACGGTCGCGTGTGACAACTTTCTGCCAAGAAATTCGTCTCGCAAATCGGTATGAGCGTCGAGATGGATGATTCTCAGATCAGGGAATTTTTTCGCCAAAGCCTTGATGACAGGTAAGGTGACTAGATGTTCGCCACCGATCATCATCGGCTTTTTGTGATCGGCTATTATCGCCTGGACTGTGTCGCCTATGATACCTAAAGAAGTTTCGACGTCGCCCATCGGCAATTCAAGATCACCGATATCTGCAGTAGCGAAATTTTTCAGATCCATATCAAGATATGGAGAATACCATTCGATACCGATTGATTCCACGCGGATCGCATTACCGGCGAATCTTGTGCCGGGACGATAAGAAGTGGTGGTGTCCATCGGGGCGGAGAAAATCACGACATCCGCTTGATCATATTCAGATTTGCAGCTTTGGAAAGACAAATCAACTTTATTAAATTTCATCTTCAAAACCTTCCCATTTCAGCCAGTTTTCCTTATCGACGATCTGGATAAGATGACTTTCCAAATCGCTTTGAAGGGCACTGCCTTTTTTAAAATAATATTGTATCTGATCGATGACTTCAGCGGTTATGATTTCTCCTGGAATCACAATCGGGATTCCTGGTGGATAGATCATTACTGATTCAGCTGCGATCTCATCAATCGCTTCATCGAGTTCCACGATAAGTTTCGGTGCGTGGAACGCGTCTCTTGGTCTGGAATATGTTTCCGGAAACTGATATTTGAATTCGATTTTCGGAAGTTTGTCTCTTTGCTTGAAGTATTCGTTCGAGAGGCTTTTGAATGCGTTTATCAAACGGTCAAGATGTTGTTTAGTGGTACCAATAGTCATTACTGCAAGCACGATATGGGATTCTGCCAACTCAAGTTGGATATTATATTTCTTTTTCATGATATGATAGACTTCAAAACCTGATAGTCCCAGATCGGACACTTTAACAATTAATTTGGTTTCATCAAAATCGTAACAACCTGTTTTAAGAAAATATTCTCTATCGCATACTGTTATTCCAGGTATGTCTCTCAGTTTGTCTCTCGTGTTTTTGATGAGGTTAAGCAGATGTTCGATCCTTTTTTCACCTTCGAAATACATCGTTTTTCTGGCGACGTCAAGACTGGCAAGAAGCAGTGAACTAGGCGATGTCGATTGCAACATGTTAAGTGCGGCACGAAGTCTTTGATGATCGACACGTTTTCCCTGAACCAAGATCACGGAAGATTGCGTGAAAGAACCCGCGGTTTTATGCATCGAAGTCGCGCTCATATCGGCACCGGCATCCATAGCCGATTGCGGTAATTTTTTGGAAAAGTAGAATTGGGCGCCATGAGCTTCGTCAACAAGAACCATCATGTTTCTTTCATGTGCATAGTCGGTAATCGTAGTTAAATCGGACACGACTCCGAAATATGTCGGATTGATCAGAAAGATGGCTTTCGCATCAGGATTCTTGTCGATCGCCTCTTTGATGTTTTTGAAGGCGACATCATTGGCGATTCCAAGATCGATATCGATGTTCGGCTTGACGAATATCGGCATAGCTCCAGAAAGGATCAGACCATTGATGATCGACTTATGGACGTTTCTCGGCATGATGATTTTGTCATGCGCTTTGCAAGCCGACATTATCATCGCCAAAATACCGATCGTCGTACCGTTCGTCAAAAAATATGACCTATCACAATGACATGCTTCAGCCATCAAATCCTGTGCCTGTTTGATGACTCCGACTGGCTTGTTAAGATGATCCAGTCCGATTGGTGAATTCGCGTCAAGTAGATAGGTTTTGTTCCCGATGAAATCTCTTAAGTTGTTGGCTACACGTCCGAGCTTATGTCCCGGCACATCAAAAGGGGCCACATTGCTTTGACCATATTCTTTTAGTCTGGTAAAGAACGGTGTCTGATTTTGACGATTCTTTTTCATTAAGCATCCCTTTCATTCAAACATTGATAACTAAAAAGAATTATATAACAAAACTTTTAAAAACGAAAGTGTTTTTATTCAAAAAATGTATAAAAATTTATGATGAGTCATGATATACTAAAAACTAGACAATTAGCAGATTATATAGATATTGAATATTGAGATTGGAAGTGAGTTTATGTTTAGTTACACCGCTACCGAAAAGAGTCAGGTCGAAGCGGCTTATTTTAGTACCGAATACGGGCTTTTCTTGAAAACCATGCCTAGGAAACAGAAGAAAAGATATATCGCTTTGGTGATAATTTCTCAGGAATTGGAACCTGGTAAAAAGTATTCGGAGAAGGAGATTAATGAGATATTGGAACCGATTTATGAGGATTATGTCATGCTACGGAGATATCTCATCGATTACAAACTGGTTTCAAGAGAACTTGACGGAAGCGCTTATTGGCTGACTGAAAAAGAATAAAAAACTTGTAAAATTAATTACAAGTTTTTTTATGTGCA
>CAYZPL010000116.1:0-4162 GCA_964480415.1 uncultured Candidatus Izemoplasmatales bacterium | reverse complement strand
TTACCACTATATGGTCATGAGATCTCCGACAAGGTAACACCACTTGAAGCCGGACTCAAGTTCTTCACGAAACTGAAAGAGGAAAACGACTTCATCGGTAGAATCGCTCTTGAGGAACAAGCCGAAAAAGGTTTGGAAAAAAAGGTGATTGGTATTGAACTCACCAAACTTGCGATTCCTCGGGAAGGATATCTCGTATTTCACGGTGATGAGGAAATCGGCCATATCACGACCGGATATCTGTCGATATCCCTGGAAAAACCGATTGCAATGGCGCTCATAAAAAGCGAATTCGCAAAAAAAGACACCGAAGTATTAGTCCAGGTCAGAAACAAACTGATTCCCGGATTTGTTAGAGATAAGAAATTTCTTAAGAAAAATTATAAATCATAAAGGAGAATTATCATGAGTAAAATCGAAAAAGGATTATTATACGCAGAAAGTCATGAATGGGTCAAAGTCATGGGAGACGGTATCGTTCTTATCGGGATTTCCGACTACGCTCAAAGCCAATTGGGAAACATCGTGTTTGTGGATCTGCCTGAAGAAGGAGATACGCTTACTGCCGGTGAAGAATTTGGCGCTGTGGAATCTGTCAAAGCCGCTTCGGATCTGATCGCACCTGTAACTGGTGAGGTTCTGGAAATAAACGAAGATCTTGTAAGCGAACCGGAACTTGTGAACGAAGCTCCATATGATTCCTGGTTCTTGAAAGTCAAGCTTGACGACAAGAGCGAATTGGATGAACTGTTGAATCCAGAAGATTATGAAAAATTTACCAAGTAGGTGACATACTTATGTTTAAGTATTTTCCGCACACACAAAAAGACGTTGATGAGATGCTTAAATCATTAAACATTACTTCAGTAGATGAACTCTTCAAAGATGTTCCTAAAGAAGTGCTGTTCGACAGGGATTACGATATCCCCGTCTCACACTCAGAAATAGAAGTCAGAAGTTTTTTTAATGACATAAAACAGAAAAACCGTGTCCTTACGGTTTTTTCCGGTTTGGGAGTTTATGATCATTATCAACCATCGGTGATCCGTGCAATCACATCCAGACAAGAATTCATGACGGCTTATACGCCGTATCAACCTGAGATTTCTCAGGGAACTTTGCAATACATATTCGAATATCAGTCGATGATCCAGACCCTGACCGGGTTGGAGGTCTCGAACGCTTCTATGTACGACGGTACGACCGCAAGCGCAGAAGCATGTTTTATGGCGGTTCACGCCTCGAAAGGTCACAAAATCCTGATTTCGAAGACAATGAATCCGAATATTCAGAACGTCATCAAGACGTATCTCAAGTACAAAGAGATCGAATACGATTTCATCGCCGAGAAAAACGGTGTGATTGACATCGAAGACTTTAAAGGAAAAATCACCCTGGACATAGCCGGTGTCATTGTTCAGAAACCAAACTTCTACGGTATCGTGGAAGATTATTCTGGTATAGCAGATCTCTGCCATGATAACAAGGCGCTTTTCATCGAAAACGCCGATATTTCGACTTTGGCCGTGCTTAAGACACCAGGAGAGGATGGTGCCGACATCGCCTGCGGTGAATGCCAGAGTCTTGGAGTTCCTATGGCTTTCGGCGGACCTTATCTCGGTTATTTGGCCACAACCAAGAAACTGGTAAGAAAGATGCCCGGAAGGATTTGCGGATACACGACGGATATCGACGGAAAGCGAGCCTTTGTTCTGACACTACAGGCGAGAGAACAGCACATTAGAAGAAGCAAGGCCAACAGTAACATCTGCTCAAACCAGTCCTTGATGGCTCTTTATGTAGCGACATACATGTCGCTTATGGGTGAAACGGGACTTAAGGAAGTCAACAGACTCTCGTATCAGGGAGCTCATTATCTATATGACAAATTACTGGCGACAGGCAAATTCCGGGATCCTTTCAAAAAACCTTTCGTCAAGGAATTCACTTTGGAGACGAACATCTCCAATGACTTGATTTCCGAAGCGTTATTGAAGAATGATATCTTCGGAGGGGTCGGACTCGACATCTACGGCGAAGAATATCGGGGACTTGTCAATTTCTGCGTCACCGAAAAAAGGACGAAGACGGAAATCGATAATCTTATCCAGGTATTGGAGGGATTATCATGATCGCATACGATAAACTCATATTCGAAATATCACAGCCGGGAAGAGTGGCGTTTTCATTGCCGAAAGAGAGCTTTCCGGAATATAAATTGGAAGATTTGGGCAAAACACTTTTAAGAAACGAAAAAGCCGATTTGCCGGAGGTCTCGGAACTTGACGTTCTGCGTCATTTCACAAATATCTCGAACAAGAATTTCGGAGTGGAGAATGGTTTTTATCCACTCGGTTCCTGTACGATGAAATACAATCCGAAAATCAATGAAGAAATCGCCTCAGCAAGCGAGTTTAGCGCCATCCATCCGTTACAGCCGGTTAACTCGACTCAAGGATCCTTGGAAATATATTACAAGCTCCAGAAGGCGTTATCTGAGATTTCGGGACTGGAAGAATTTTCGCTCAACGGTTACGCCGGAGCACATGGGGAACTAATCGGTCTCATGATAATGAAAAAATATCATGAGGACAGAGGCGACTTCAAACGCAGAAAAGTGATAATTCCAGATTCCGCGCACGGAACCAATCCGGCATCGACGACAGTTGCTGGAATGGAAGTTGTTGAAATCGCATCAAACGCGATGGGCAGAGTCGATCTTGAATCATTGAAATCCGTTCTTGACGATGAAATCGCCGGAATGATGCTTACGAATCCTAATACCGTTGGCATGTTCGAAAACGAAATCACCGAGATCACTAATCTTGTTCATGAGGCTGGCGGACTGATGTATTATGATGGTGCCAATCTCAATGCGATGCTCGGTAAAGTAAGACCCGGAGACATGGGCTTCGACATCATGCATATCAACCTTCACAAGACTTTTTCGACTCCGCACGGAGGCGGCGGCCCTGGGGCAGGTGCCATCGGTGTGATCAAAGAATTGGTCGATCTTTTACCAAACCCGAGAGTCAAAGTTCTGGACGGACATTACTATGTCGAACAGAGCGGAGACGCCATCGGACAGATCTCGTCCTACTTCGGAAATTATATGATTTTGGTAAGAGCTTACGCCTACATATTGACATTAGGCAAAGAAAATATTAAAATGATAGGCAAATACGCGGTTTTAAACGCCAATTACATCAAAGAGGCGTTAAGAAACGAATACTTGCTGCCGATCGACGACATCTGCATGCATGAAGTCGTATTCGACGGGCTTAAAGACCAGGAAACAGGAGTCAGGACTTTGGATGTTGCCAAGAGACTTCTGGATTATGGAATGCACGCACCGACGATCTACTTCCCGCTGCTGTTCCATCAATCGATCATGATCGAACCTACGGAAACGGAATCGAAAGAGACGTTAGACAATTTCATCGAAGTTATGAAAAAAATCTCCGGAGAAGCCAAGACCGATCCGGAAATGCTTAGAAACGCTCCAACAAAAACTCCGGTTAGAAGAACAGACGAAGTGTTCGCCGCAAAAGAAATGATTTTCTCATACAAGGACTATTTGGAATACATCAATAGTAAGGAGTGATTTTATGAACATATTCAACTTATTTGGAATCACAGATGTAATAATCGTTTTAATGGTTGTAATCTTCGCATATGTCGGTTGGAAGAAGGGGTTTTTGCTCAAGATAGTGCAAATGGCTTCCAGCATCTTCGGATTGATCGCCAGCATTTTACTGGCCAGACCTTTTTCGACCGTACTCGATAAATGGATAGGAGCTTCGGTCACCACCGGCATTCACAATTATCTCGTGAAACTCGGGCCGGCATTCTCGGCTCAGTTCAGTGTTGACAACGTCAAAACCGCTTTGAGCGGATTGAGTTTGCCGACATTCATGGTCGATTGGATCGCCAAAGCGGTCGCCGGAAGCGATATCGGATCCACCGTTATGCAGGCGATAGAACCGAGATTGGTGTCACTCGCATTGATTGTGCTTTCCTTCATCATCCTGTTCTTCGGTTCGATGCTGTTATTCCTCTTGTTGAAGGTTCTTGCCAAAATGGTCACTTCAATTCCTGTCATCAAACAGATCGACAAGGTTTTGGGAGTTCTGTTCGGATTGCTTAAGGTTGCCGCTTTGAT
>CAYZPL010000115.1:0-4215 GCA_964480415.1 uncultured Candidatus Izemoplasmatales bacterium | reverse complement strand
ATTTGGTTAGATACTTTGCAGAGTTTTAGAATCAACTTAGTCGATTTAAGTATCCCTTTAATGTTCGGATCGAATTCGGCTTGGCCATATGTATTGGGTGCATCATTGTTTGCTGCCTTCCTTTTGGTCGTACATTTTTTAGTAATCAAGAAGATCAAAAAAACGAAAGAGAATAATCAATCGACTGAGCGAGAAAATGAAAACGAGAGATTGCTTTCGCTTTTTGATGGCATAGCATATACCAGGAAAAACGATGAAAATTGGACATATCTAAGCATAAATACCAAAGCATATCTAATAACCGGATACTCCATCGAAGAGATGACAGCGGATCCGGATTTTTCATATTTTGAAATTATTCAAAAGAAATATCAGAATTATCTGAAGGATAAGATGATGGAATGCATCATGTCTCAGGCTAGGTTCGAGGAAGAATATGTGATTGTGACTAAATCCGGAGAGGAGAAATGGGTCAGGGACTACGGCCAACCGGTTTATGATAACGAAGGTAAAGTGATCTATATCGAGGGCTTCATCCTAGACATCACCAAGGAAAAGGAACTTTCTTTCAAGGCTTTCTTCAACGAGATAAGATACAAAAGCCTTATCGACAATACCGAATTTCCGGTCATGGTTTTCCATGAGCATAAGATCATCTATGCCAATCCAGCAACCGTCACCTTTTTCAAAGCGAAATCAAAGAAAGAAATCGAAGGCATGAATTTCGATCAGTTGATAACAGAAGAGTACAAGGAATTCTATTACACAAGGTATGCCAGACTTCAAAAGACAAAGACTTCCAATATGCCGACAAATTATCGTTTCAAATGTTTTGACGGCAGTGAGGTGTTGGCTAGACTTTCAACAAACATATTCTATTTCGAAGACGAGATGTATATTCATATAAATCTATTCGATGTAAATAACAACGAATATTCTAATCAACTGCTTAAGAGAACCAGAAAGCGAAACCGAGACCTGATTCTATATATGTATGAAGGTATCGGTGTATTTCAACTCATACCAGAAAGTAATGATGGGAAACTTGTTTTTTCCAATAAGAATTTCAGCCGTTTCGTCCTGGGTCAGTCAAAGAATATCATATATATGACTTTCACAGAGATCTTCAACAACTTTTCTGAAGAAGAAATAGCTGAAATCTTCAGACAAGCCAGGACGAGTACATATCAGAAACAGATTCTCAACAACATAAACAAACATTATTATGACTACATATTCTACACGAATCAGGAAAACGAATTGATTGTCCAGATCACCGATGTGACGGATAAGGTTCTGATAACGCAGAAATACCTCCATGAACGTGATAGTCTCAACAATATCCTGCAAGCCACCAATACCATCACATGGGAATGGGACGTCCGTACACGCATTATCAAGGTTGATGACAGATGGAAAGATTTAACCGATTATGATGATTCGGTCTTAAGAAATCTTACCTATGCCAAATTCAAGAATTTGGTCCATCCTAAAGACCTGGTTGCAATCGGCCATAATCTCGTCAAATTGTTTCGTTCGACTTTGGAAGATACGCTCAGTCTCGAGTTCAGAACCAGACATCGTGACGGGCATTACATCTGGGGACTTTACCGAGGAAAGGTTTTCGAAAGAGATCAAAACGGCATGCCGATACGTCTAAGCGGAATATTCCAGGATATCTCAGATATCAAGAAAAAGGAAGAGCAGATACAATATCTCAGCATGCACGACCATTTGACAGGTCTATACAATAGAAGAGCTTTGGAAATGAAACTCGAGTCTCTAGATAATCCTGAAAATTATCCGATATCAGTCATGCTGGCGGATGTCGATGCATTGAAGATCACAAATGATGCCTTCGGCCATGATGAAGGCGACAAACTGCTGATCGAAACCGCAAAAGTACTCAAGAGATTCAAAAAACAAAATGATATTCTCGCCAGAATCGGCGGAGATGAATTCTTAATGGTATTACCGAGAACCAACCTTGCCAAAACTGAAAATCTGATAGGCTTGATTAAAAAGGAATTTCTGAAACACAAGATCAAAGGCATTCCGATTTCCATTTCCATAGGTTATGGTTTGAAGACGGCTGACAATCAGGAATTGTCAGACATACAGAATATGGCCGAATCGAAGATGTATGATCTGAAGTTCAACAACAGCAATGCCCGTAAAGCCGTTCTGGACATGATCCGCAGCAATCTCTATGAGAAATATCCTTTTGAAAAAGAGGTAGCTGAACTTACATACGATTTGTCGATGAAACTTGCTAAACACGTGAATCTGGATACAATGCAGAATAAAGTCATCGAAATCGCCAGCCAATACTACAACATCGGCGTCATCGCCATCGATAAGACGGTTTTGACCAAGGAGAAAGAGATCGATGAGGAAATGGATGAAGAATACAAGAAACATGTCGACATTGGTTTCAGGGTCTTGTCGTCGATATTCAAATATGAGAATGTCGCGTCAACAGTACTGTATCATCATGAGAAATACAACGGGACCGGATATCCAAAGGGTTTAGCCAAAGAAGAGATTCCGATCGAATCGAGAATAATCGCCATCTGCGGCGCCTATTCAAGAAATATGGTGGTAAGAGAGAACAAGAAAAAAGCAAAAGTTGTTAAAATGCTCGAATCTGAAAAGGGGAAATCATTCGATCCCAAACTGGTCGACCTTTTCATTAACAGGGTAATATAAAAAAGGCTCAGAAATTGAGCCTTTTAATTTTCCTTGATGACGAATTCGTCATTGACGATATCCAAAATGTAATTCTTGTTCGGCAAGACATCGGAACTTATGATGGCTTTCGCGATCATCGATTCGATATGGTGTTGGATATACCTTTTCAGCGGTCTTGCGCCGTAGTCGGGATCGTAAGCTTCTTTAAGGATATAATCGGACAAAGCTTTCGTGAAGCTGAAATTGATCTTGTTTTCCTGTAATCTCTTGTTCAACTCATCAAGCATCTTTTTGACGATTTTTCTCTGTGTCTCCTTGTCAAGCGGATTGAAGATGATGATTTCGTCGATACGATTGATGAATTCAGGTTTGAACGTCTGTTTCACAAGCGCCATCACTTCGGTGTTCGCATTAGGATTGCCTTCCGTCAGGTAACGGCTGCCGAGATTGCTGGTCATGATGATTATCGTGTTCTTGAAATCGACAGTGCGGCCTTGATTGTCAGTCAGGCGTCCGTCGTCAAGTATCTGCAATAAAACATTGAACACTTCAGGGTGCGCCTTCTCGATCTCGTCGAACAGAATGATCGAATACGGTTTTCTTCTGATTGCTTCGGTAAGCTGTCCGCCTTCGTCATAGCCTACATAACCGGGAGGAGCTCCTATAAGTCTAGTGACTGAGAAACTCTCCATATATTCACTCATGTCGATTCTGACGATCTGATGCTCGGATGCGAACAGTTGTTCTGCCAAAGATTTCGCGACTTCGGTTTTGCCGACGCCGGTCGGGCCTAAAAACATGAAGGAACCGATCGGACGGAATTCATCCTTGATTCCCGCGCGTTGTCTGATGATGGCATCGGAAATCAATTTGATGGCATTGTCCTGGCCGATGACTCTTTTTTTGAGTTCTTCGTCAAGATGCATCAATTTCTCTCTGTCGCCTTCCATAAGTTTAGATACGGGGATCTTGGTCCATTTCGAGACGATATCAGCGATATCTTCCTCCGTGACGGTTTCCGAAATCAATTTGTGATCGCCCTTATTGGTCAGATCATTGATTTTCTTTTCAAGTTCCGGAATTGCCGAATATTGTAGTTCCGCGGCTTTTGAATAGTTTGAATCATTGAATGCGTTCTGAAGTTCGGTTTTTTTGGTTTCGAGTTTAGCTTTCAAAGTTTTGACCTGTTCCAATTCTTTTTTCTCATCTTCCCAGATCTTACGTATTTCTTTTTCTTTCTCTTTCAGGCTCTTGAGTTCGCTCTTAAGTGTGTCGAGTCTTTCAATGCTGGTCTTGTCTGATTCTTTTTCCAAGGCCCTTCTTTCGATTTCCAGCTGCATTATCCTTCTGGTTATGTCGTCCAGTTCCGCAGGCATCGAATCGATCTCCATGCGGATGGAAGCACTGGCTTCATCGATGAGATCGATGGCCTTGTCCGGCAGGAATCTGTCGGATATGTATCTGTTGGATAAAACAGCGGCTGCGATTATCGCTTCGTCCTTGATGTGGACGCCGTGATGGGTC
>CAYZPL010000114.1:0-4241 GCA_964480415.1 uncultured Candidatus Izemoplasmatales bacterium | reverse complement strand
CTCATTATAAAAAACGTGTTGGTCGCGGAACAAGTTCCGGTAACGGTAAAACTGCGGGTCGCGGACAAAAAGGTCAAAACTCACGTTCTGGCGGCGGTGTAAGATTAGGATTTGAAGGTGGACAAACTCCACTATACAAACGACTTCCTAAAAAAGGTTTCACCAATCCGTTTAGAAAAGAGTACGCAGTCGTCAATGTAGCAGATCTCAACAAATATGCGAACGACACTGTCGTAACTCCAGAATTATTGCTTCAAGATAAACTAGTAAGAAAAGAATTAAACGGAATCAAAATATTGGGTAATGGGAAATTAGAAGTTAAACTTACAGTAAGAGCACACAAATTCTCAGCTTCGGCGATGAAAGCAATAGCGGAGGCTGGCGGTAAGACAGAGGTGATATAGAATGTTTCAAAGCATAATGAAAATTCTCAAGAACAAAGATGTAATGAAAAAAATCGGTTTCACCCTATTAGCGTATCTGATTTTCAAAATCATGACATATGTTACAGTTCCGCTAGTAGATCCAGCAGCTATTTCCGGATCATTCACAAACAGCGCATTCCTTGGAATCGTCAATTCGATTTCTGGTAATGCAATGAAACATTATTCCATTGTGGCTTTAGGTATCACACCATACATTACGGCGTCGATTATTACCCAGATCCTGCAAATGGATATCATTCCAGCTTTGAAAGAGTGGAGTGAAGAGGGAGAAACAGGGAAGAAAAAGATTCAAAGACTTAACAGATATCTCGCGATTGGTTTGGCATTCGTCCAAGCTTTGGCTATGACATTCGCTTTCCAATCAAACAATAACACAGGCTTCTTCTTGCCTTTCGTGTCTGACTGGGCACAAGGCGCCGACCTGCAGAGAAATCTTTGGTTCTTAGTCTATTTCTACATCGCAGTCGTTTTGACAGCCGGTACAGCATTCATGATCTGGTTGGCTGATCAAATCACATTAAGAGGCTTTGGTAATGGATCATCAATGATTATCGTCGGTGGTATCATCATGGCTTTGCCAGGAACGATAACTTCGATTTATCAGTATTATATCGCCGATCCATCAGGAGCATTGACTCAAGCCGGATATTATGCAAATCAAGGACAATGGTCCGGATATGTACTTTTCGGGGTTTCGATACTGTTGTTCATCGTAGTGCTCGTCGGGGTCACTTACATGCAGGTAGCTCAAAGAAAGATTCCTATTCAATACGCGAACAGACCTGCTAGCCAGAAATTCCAGGGCAAGACAGATTCGAACATTCCTATCAAGCTTAACTCCGCTGGAGTTATCCCGGTAGTTTTCGCTTCGATCATCCTGTCTTTACCTAGCACAATCTTCAAGTATGTGTCTCTTGATACGACTAAACCACTTTACAACTGGATCACGCAATCGCTGACTTATACAAATCCTATCGGCTTCGTGATCTACGTGATTCTGATTTTCACTTTCACATTCTTCTATTCGTTCATTATCGTAAAGCCGGAACAAATATCAGACAACTTGCACAAACAAAATGCATATATTCCTGGTGTCAGACCGGGAGAAGAAACCGAAGTGTTTATCACAAGGACATTGTTTAGAGTTACAGTAATAGGAGCTTTGTATTTGATTTTAATAGCGAGTCTACCAATTGTAGCGCAGATACTATTGAAACAGTCATATATTAGAATTGGTGGAACATCGCTTTTGATCATCGTTGGTGTTTCAATTCAGACTATCAAACAGATTCAAACCGATACGCAAGAAAAGACATACGCTGGCTTCATGCGTTAAAGCAGAATGATGCTTAGTATATTAATGATGGGAAAGCCAGGAGCGGGTAAGGGAACCCAAGCACAGAGATTATTGAAGCATTATGACCTAGAGCATATCTCGACTGGCGATATCTATCGCGAAGAAATCAAGAAACATTCGGAAATCGGAATTGAAGCCGAAAAATACATATCGGTAGGAGAACTTGTTCCCGACGATATGACCAACGATATTGTAAGAGATATATTAAACAGAAAAAACTATCCGAACGGCTTTTTGCTGGACGGATACCCAAGGAATAAAGCGCAAGCGTTAGCCTTGGATTCGATGCTAAAAGATTTGAATATAGAATTAACAGTAGTCATCAATGTGGATGTGAGCGATTCAGTGTTATGCAGCCGTATGGCCGGCAGAAGGGTCTGCCCTAATTGCGGTGCGACATACCACATCGAACATCATCCACCTAAAGTGGAAGGAATATGCGACGTTTGTCAGACTCCATTGATTCAAAGAGAAGATGACAAAAAAGCGTCTGTAAAAAATCGTTTAGCAATCTATAACAGAGTAACAAAACCACTGCTGAATTACTATGACAAAAGAGACCTGCTTATGGTAGTGGACGGCGAAAAGCCGACAGACGAAGTTTTTAATGAAATCGTCGACAGATTAGGGTGATCGGAATGGTAACTATTAAATCAACACGAGAAATTGAATTGATGCGGGAAGCTGGCAGAATTGTGGCTTTAGCTCATAGTGAAGTGGCTAAAATTATCAAACCTGGCATCTCCACAAAAGCACTCGATGATTTGGTAGAAAGAGTCATTGTCGAAAATGACGCTATTCCTTCATTCAAGAATTATAATGGATTTCCCACAGCTGCATGCATATCAATAAACGAGGTTGTCGTACATGGTATCCCTGACAACAATAGATTATTACAGGACGGAGATATCGTATCAGTCGATATCGGAGCTAATTTCAAGGGCTACCACGGAGACTCTGCGTGGACATATGCATGCGGGGAAATCAATGAAGATGCAAAAAGGTTGCTGGATGGCACCAAAGCCAGCTTATTTGCTGGACTTGAGTACGCCAAAGCCGGCAACAGACTATCTGATATTTCTCATGAGATCCAGGATGTAGCGGAATCAAAAGGATTTTCCGTTGTAAGGGAATTCGTAGGTCACGGAATTGGAAAACATCTCCATGAAGACCCACAGATCCCAAATTACGGACCACCACACAGAGGTATCCTGCTTAAAAAGGGTATGACGCTGGCTATCGAACCTATGATCAATTTAGGAAATAAGGAAGTCAAGGTATTAACTGATGGATGGACAACTGTAACCAGAGACAAATCGTTATCGGCACATTTTGAACATACGATTCTGATAACGGAAACTGGTTATGAGATCCTGACACAGTTGTAAAGGGAGTGATTTGTTTGGCAAAAAAAGACGATGTCATCGAAATGATGGGAACTGTAGTAGAAGTTTTGCCTAATGCTCAATTTATAGTTGAGCTGGAAATCGGACACCGTATTATCGGTCACGTTTCTGGTAAAATCCGCATGCATTACATACGCATTTTACCAGGCGATAAAGTCAAAGTTGAAATGTCGACATATGATTTAACACGTGGACGAATAACATATCGTATGAAATAAAAGATTTTAATGGGAGGTAATGGCATGAAAGTAAGACCATCTGTAAAAAAAATCTGTGACAAATGTAAAATTATCAAACGCAAGGGCAGAGTGTATGTCATTTGCGAAAATCCAAAACATAAACAGAGACAAGGAAAGTAGGAGGAACTATGGCACGTATAGCGGGAGTAGATATTCCTAGAGAAAAAAGAGTTGTCGTTTCTTTGACATACGTCTTTGGTATCGGCAGAACAAGAGCTGAAAAGGTTCTAGCGGCTGCTGGTATCCCAGAAGACAAACGTGTTAAGGATCTGACAGATGAAGAAGTTGTTAAAATTCGTCAAGAAGTGCAGAAATATACAGTTGAAGGTGACCTGAGACGTGAAAGATCAATGAATATCAAGAGATTGATGGAAATTGGTTGCTACAGAGGATTGCGTCACCGTAGAGGATTGCCAGTTCGCGGACAAAATACAAGAAATAATGCAAGAACACGTAAAGGTCCAAGAAAAACTGTCGCAAATAAGAAGAAATAAGAAGGGAGAAATGAATAAAAATGGCACGTAAAGTAAAAACAAAACGTCGTGTGAAAAAGAATATTCCTTCGGGAGTAGCGCATATTCATTCGACTTTCAATAATACTATTATCACAATTACTGATACACAAGGTAATGCTATTGCATGGAGTTCTGCAGGTGCGATCGGTTACAAAGGTAGCCGTAAATCTACACCATTCGCAGCAGGATTAGCATCAGAGGCAGCTGCTAAATCAGCTATGGACAACGGAGTACAAAGAGTAGAAGTTGAAGTTAAAGGTCCGGGACCAGGTCGTGAA
>CAYZPL010000113.1:1889-4245 GCA_964480415.1 uncultured Candidatus Izemoplasmatales bacterium | reverse complement strand
CAACAATATAGGAGAATTGTCTCTATCCAAAATATCTGTTTTTCTGTTATCGATATGGAATCATGTCTGCATAGATTGTCGAATCAATTGATTAAGGTGACACTACTTGTTCTCTTTATTCGCTCCTTTAATTTGTTATAAATCCATTGTTGTATTGATGCAGTCGATTATTTTTACGACAGGGTCGCCATTTGAAGTGATCTGATTTCGGAAGAAGCTGAATCCGTCTGTACGTTTGATGCGAAATAACCGATTTGATTTATCGAGCACGAATTGATTGTCCGACACCGAGATATTTCTATGTATCGGTATAGGGGATTTACTGTTTGCTTCTGGGTAGATATCGATCGGAAATGCTCCGCATCGTATAAATTGATTGTTACGAATTGTCACATTGCTGACAGGACCGCTTTCATACCAGCCCCTTGCATCATCCGCAATTAGAATATTGGCCATAGGCAAGTGATAGAAAGTGTTGTTTTGAATCACAACTTTGCCTCTGGTAGTGACAAGAATGCCGCGGGTGGGAATATGTTTACAGTGAATATTGTCGACAAGAAGGTCACAAGTCCGAGTTATGTTTTCCACAACTTTCCTTTTCATTTTCTTAGGTAGTTTCTTATCAAGTGTCAAACGGATCAGTTTTGGATTAATCAAAGCTGCTTCTTTGACTGTGGCATCCCCAATTTTTAATAGACTTCGCGGATCAACAATCTCAATCTTATCTCCGCTATCAAAAGCCAAAAAGCCATAAGTTTCAACTTGTGAGAATCGAACCCAAATATTGACTCCATCAATTCGAACGATCTTAAAATGGATCCCATGAATGTTAATTACATCATCTCTCGCACCTTCAAAATTACAATTTCGAATCTCAATCATTCCTTGCATCATGCTTGCGTGGATCATGTCAGCCGTTCCGCAAGTTGTGATTCCTCTTTCCCTGTCTGGAACGAAGTTGCAATCCTTTACCGTTACATTCCGGCTCATTTGTGCCGCAATTCCCAGACCATGCATGAAGCGGTATGTATTGTTTTTCAAGGTCACATTCTGTGATTTTTGAATGAAAGTTCCAACTCCATCACGGAATGGATTTGAGAGTTGGTAGCGAAATCCTTTCTTAAGTTTCGAAAAAGGCAAAAATATTCTTATGATACCATTTTCCATTTCCTTGGCGCCTAATTGCCTTCGAAATATGCTGCCTCTAGCTCGACTCAGGGAGTAGAGTCGATGGGTTGATTCATCATCTTCTCGATAAATCTGCATTATCGTTCCTTTACCTTTAGGCAACCTTTCAAACGGAAGACGAAATCGATGCTTGTCAAGTTGGAAGAGACAATCTTTTTGAGGGAGAATATCGACGTATCTCCAAGTCCTTTCCACAACATCAAACTCAAATACTGTCGGATGGACAAAATTGAGAATGAAATCTTCAATCAGGATATTTTCACAGCCATCCACGACAAATTCGGTCATTATGCCTTCAAACCATAATGTGGAGCCGTTACCTTTCAAAGTCACATTCTTAGCATTTTGTAATAGAACGCCTATTTTACGGATCGGAGGTTGCGAAGGCTTGTATGTAGTGGCGTTTGTAATAGCATAAGGTAGAATGAAACAATCATTCTCAGAAAAATAGTAATCTGAAGTCTCGAAGTCAAACGTGATCGCTTCTAAACCGGATGCCTTCGATAATACTTCGGAGATTATTTTTCCCGCATTTTGTCCTTTTTTTATTGATATATCCATCTTACCAATCCAACTTTCCATATTTAAGAAATACAAACTCAATAAGGAAAGCGGCTGACCAACCAAAATTCTTTGCCCCAAGTCCTTTTCCTGTTTTCGAGTTATAGTATTCTCGAATAGATCCTTTATTCTTTTCACACCATGCAAGAACGTTCTCTGTCAAGTCCAATGCCAAATCTTTATATCCGTATTCATAGAGACCACGAATAGTGAAATATGAAGTATTAAGCCATGTCGGTCCCCGCCAAAATTTCTTTGGACGATATGCATGATTATTATAGCTTATAGTCGGGATCCCCTTATAAAAATACTTTGGATCCGCGGCTAATCGCATCATAGCTTCAGCTTGTTCCTTGCGAGCAATGTGAACGAACAGCGGCATAAATGAAGCGGGAGAAAGCCTGTGGGTGAAACAACCTAAGACCTTGTCGTAATCGCAGTAATACCCATTTTTTGAATCAAAAAGAATTTCATTGATGCGCTCTGATAAATCGATTTTCTTCTTCTCATAAGTCTTGGGATTCTTCCCAAGTTTTTTCGATATATAGATCATGGCATCATAGAATGTCACCATGAAGCAGTTGGCATCGATCGCATAACAATTTTC
>CAYZPL010000113.1:0-1789 GCA_964480415.1 uncultured Candidatus Izemoplasmatales bacterium | reverse complement strand
CCATCCTCTTTCTGATAATCGAACAGGATGCGCATCTGATCCCTTCCAATCTCCGGATCCAGACGGCTAAATGCCATTAAGTGAAATGCGGAATCCCAGTTCCACACCCCTTTATATGTGCGGGGAGACGGCACAACAGCGCGATAATCCTTAAAAACATAAGTCTTGTCTTCTGGTCGTTTAACAATGACATTTCCATAGAGAGTGTCAATCGCACGTTGTATAAGTAATTGGTCGCGCTCAGCGAACTGTTTCAAATCAATCATGTTTTTTACCTCTTAGAATAAATGTTTTGATTTCGAAAGGCTTAAAGGAAACATGTGAAGTCGCCTTGATTGGATTTTGTTCCAGCATGTTTGTCTCAAAGAGTTCGAATTCAGAATCAAATGTCAATTCTGTTGCTTGGTTCTTCCCGCTTTTCTCATAGAGACGGACGCAAATGCCTTTTCCGTCATATGCCGGTTTTATTGTTTCGACCAAAACCTGCGGATTAGATGAAATAAGAATGGAATTGTCATCAAGCCTAGATGGTAAAAGTTCATAATTAAAAGCATAGGCATGTTCTTGTACCTGGGCATCCAAATAGTTTCCTGAATGGGGATAGATGGCATACCTAAATTCATGAGTTCCTCTATCCGCCTTAGGATCAGGATAAACCGGGCTTCTTAACAAAGCCATCGATACTTTTCCGTTTTTGATTCGGTGACCGTATTTCGAATCATTGATCAAAGCGAATCCATAGTCTTTAGATGTGACGTCAACGAATTTGTGCGCACTGACCTCGTATTTGGCTTTATCGTATGAGTTATCTTCAAGAGTACGATATTCTTTGGTGCCAAATTGAATGTCACATGTAACCGTTTCGCCAAAATTATTAGGGTAAAAATCAGTTCTCAGCATCTTATGACGTTCGTGCCAATCGACTTTGGTCTTAAACTCAATCAAAGGACTATCGCATTTTAAAATTACTTCCTGCCACAGCTCCGAATGGTGATAACGATAATGGTTCGAGACTATTATAGCTCCGTTCTCAATCCGCTTGGTGGAATTCAATAAGCGAAATTTCCGTTTTGGTAGCCATTCATACTTTGGAAAGATGTCCCAAGCATTGAATAAGATCCGCGGATCGGAATATACGACCAGTTGATTGAAAGGACGCTTGACAAATTCTTTTTTATATTTTTTATCGAAACAAGAAATGATTTCGCCGCGACGATTGAATTTGACAACGAGAAGTGAATTCTCAATCTCATCCTCCCTTATCTCAAGTTCTGGTTTCTCAATCAGACGCGTACTTATATTTCCATAAGCCGGTCCATCAAAGGCAAAGACTTTACCATCGATAAAACCTGTGGTGTGAATTGGAACCGGCGCAGGATTGAACAGCCCCTTACCAACTCCTAGTTGTTTAGAAAGTTCTTCAACGTATGTGTCAAGAACATTGTCGATTATTTGATAACGTTCTTTTGTTTCTTTGTAAACCCGGTGAATCGATGAACCTGGCAAAATATCGTGAAATTGATAAAGAAGTATTTCTTTCCAAATATCGTCGATCGGATATTTCTTGATGTCGCCACCTTTAATCCAGAGTTTAGCAAGTAAAAATTCGACCAAATGCAATTTGATCTCAAGTTTACGGTTATACTTCTTGTTAAGTGCTTGTGTGGTGAATGTACCTTGATGACGTTCTAAATAGAGTTCACCGTGGTAGTCCTCAAGCTTGTCTTCATCTTTACGAAGGATTTCAAAGAATGCTTCTGCACTCGAAGGCGTGGTCATCGGCAGTCCT
>CAYZPL010000112.1:0-4281 GCA_964480415.1 uncultured Candidatus Izemoplasmatales bacterium | reverse complement strand
ATTAAATCTCTTGTAGTGCCTGAAATTTCCGTTACAATCGCTTTTTCCTCTTGGAGCAAAGAGTTGAGCAGGCTTGACTTGCCAACGTTAGGCTTGCCGACTATTACGGTTCTGATGCCATCTCTGAGTATCTTGCCGGTAGAAGCTTTACTTAAAATTACAGTTATCTCTGTAATCAGTTTTTCTATCCGGGGAATTATCACTTCGTTGCTTAGCTGTTCGATGTCATCATATTCCGGATAATCAATGTTGACTTCGATATTCGCGATTATATCCAGCACCTTTTCCTGCAACGAATTGATTAAATCCAACACGTCTCCCTTAAGTTGATTATTAGCTAATGTCAATTGCTCTTTGGTTTTTGCATTGACCAAGTCCATGACGCTTTCCGCTTCTGTCAAATCGATTCTTCCGTTAATGAAAGCTCTTTTTGTGAACTCACCGTTTTCAGCCATCCGGGCACCGTTCTGAATCAGCAATTTCAAGATTTCATTGGCGATGAAATTACCTCCATGGCAGGTAATTTCGATTAAATCCTCGGTGGTAAATGTTTTCGGAGCTCTATACAAAAAAAGCATGACTTCATCAATGATTTGTTCATGGTTGTGAATATGTCCGTATTTAATTGTATGAGATTCAGCATTTTCCAGATTCGCACCTTTGAATATCTTGTTTACAATGGAAAAAGCTTCATCACCGGAAACACGGATCAAGTTAAGTGCGCTGGTTCCTCCGGCTGTGGCTTTAGCCACTATTGTGTCAAACAACATTTAACATCACCAATAATATTTTATCATATATCCGAAAAATATTGTATAATACTTCTAGGTGATAAAAATGAGTAAACACAGAAAACCGTTTAGATTCTATTTTTATATGTTTTTGTTTGGTATGATGCTGGTTGTAATTTACGCTATCTACAATGTAATCAACCATTCATTTGACCTTAACGAGTTATTGGTAACTGCACTTTTACCTTTCCTTTTTGTGGGGTTTTATTACGGAAGCGACACTTTGTTGGACAAGTTTTCCAAAAAGAAAGCCGTTGTTAAATACGAAGCCAATTTCCTTGACACTATCAGCGAAGCCATGAGAAAATCTGACGAATTTTTAATTGAGGATTATCGTAAACTAAGAATGAACGAGAAATTTCAAAAAGCGGTCAAAGACGCTTATTTCATATACGAAAATGGTGAAAACGAGGTCTACAATTACAATAGAATAGAAAAAAGATTCAACAAGAACACCATTGAATATAGAGCGATTAAATATGTATTTGCATATATAAAAGAAAACCAAAAAAATGGCGAAACCAAATAGGAAATTCATATAAAATATAGTATAATATCTATTGTGAGGTATGAGATGAAGATAGTCAAAGGAACTGCTATTAGTCCCGGAATCGCAATAGGTAAAGCATATATTTTGCGAGATATAACAAATTCATATGAAATAGTTTCCGCACTCAAAAACGAAAAGAAAAAATTTTTGTCCGCAATCAAAAAAGCTTCCAAGGTAATTGACGAAAAAATTGCGGAAGCCAACAACAAATACGATTATCGCATTTCTGAAATATTCGATGCCCATAAATATATCATTAACGATCCGGTATTGATTCAGAACACACTTGATAAAATAAAAGACGGAATGAACGCCTTCAAGGCATATGATGAAGCCTTGCATGAGTTCATACAGATCATGGAGAGTTCGGAAAACGAATACATGCTGGGAAGAATCATAGATATCATCGACGCTTCGGATAAAGTTAAGGTCCAAATGGGCGAAAACGATAAAAACAATCATATCACTTTTAGAGAACCCACAATCATCATTGAGGACGAGATAAAACCGAGTGTTATTTTTTCTAGTTTGGATTTAAATATGACTGGGTTCATTTCAAAAAAAGGGTTTTTTCATCAACATTCCGGTATAATAGCCAGAACCATTAAAATCCCTGAGATTATCGTTCCCGAAATCCTGGAACATGTTCAAGAAGGCGACGTGTTATTGATTGACGGAAACGAAGGCTTAGTATATATAAATCCGAATGAAAAAGTGATATACGAAAAGAGGGGAGCACAATAAGTGAGTTATAAAGCGCTATATAGAATTTACAGACCAAAAGATTTTACCGAAGTGGCGGGACAAACACATATAACGACGACTCTTCAAAACGCTCTTGCCAATGATAAAGTGGCACACGCTTACTTGTTCAGCGGACCGAGAGGGACGGGGAAAACATCAATTGCAAAAATATTAGCCAAAGCGGTCAACTGCAAAAAGGCTCCTATCGATAATCCTTGTAACGTATGTGAAAATTGCGTTGGAATTCAATCCGGAATGATCAGTGATATCATTGAAATCGACGCCGCCAGCAACAACGGTGTCGATGAAATAAGAGAAATACGCGACAAGGTAAAATATCTACCGGGATATGTGAAATACAAAGTCTACATAATCGATGAAGTCCATATGCTCTCAACCGGCGCTTTCAATGCGCTCTTAAAGACACTTGAGGAACCTCCGGCGCACGTCATATTCATCTTGTGTACGACCGAACCGCAGAAAATACCTTTGACCATCCACTCCCGTTGCCAACGATTCGATTTCAAAGCGATAAGTGTAAGAGACATCATAGGAAAACTGAAAGAGATAGTGGCCAAAGAAAACATAAATATCGACGAAGACGCCATCAGACAGATAGCCATTTATTCGGAGGGTGGTTTGAGGGACGCAATATCTTTGCTCGATCAATCATATGCTTACAGTCCGGAAAGAATCACTATCGATGATATCAATCAGATCAGCGGAGCCGTTTCTACGGAAACCCAGATCGAATTGGCTCAAGCTTTGATAAACTACGATCCAACGAAAGCGATAAGAAGCTTGAACGAATTGATAGTCAACGGTAAAGAAGTAAGGAAAATCGCTCTCAATCTGATTGAATTCTTCCGAGATGTTCTCATGTTCAAAAATCTAAAAGAACTTGATGATACAACGCCATTATACCAAACAGAGACTTTCGAATCGTTATCAGAAAGTGTAAGCAACAACAAGATATTCTATATGTTGGACATTCTGAACAAAGCGTTCAATGATATAAAATGGAGCAACAATCCTCAAATTTATCTGGAATTGGCATTCATCAAGATAACAAACGATGAAATCGGCAGCGAATCGAAAATCATCTCTGTCATCGATGATTTTGAGAAACGCCTGGTCGAGCTTGAAAGTCTCAAAACCGATTTGCTCTTGGTAAACGAAAAAGAATCTCAGGATATCATTGAGAACATTATTCATGAAAGACAGGAAGAAGCTGTTAAAGAAGGTAAACCCGAGATCGAAGAAGATGAAAATGAGGAAGTTTCGGAAGAAAAAGAGGAGTCCTTCTCCAACGAATCTGAAACTACTGAAGAAAGTGTTGATGAAGATATCTCCAATACCTATCCGATAAGATTTGTCGAAGAAGTTCTGAACAACGGAGATAAGAACCATAAAGAGTTCCTGATCGACAGGTGGAAAGAAGTGAAAAAATCCGCAAACAACGGCAATGAACAAAGACTGGCATCCATACTTGAATCAGGCTCAGTCGTTGCCAGTTCCGGAGACAAAATAATAGTCACGTTCCCTAGCGCCGCAATCTGTAATAAACTGATGATGCCATCAAACAAACAGATTATCGAGAAACTGTTATCGAGACATTTCAGTACAGATATTCAATATATGGCTTTACCTGGCAATGTATTCGAAGATGTCACGAACGAATTCATAAATCTTTGGCGGCAAGGTAAGAGAAACATAAAACTTTCCAAAATAGTCAGCGAAGGTTTGAAAGACGTATCAAACGAAGTGATCGAAATCGAAGAGGATTCTGAACAAAAAGTGTTGTCGGATGCCAAAGGGCTTTTCGGTGATATAGTCAGAATCAAGAAATAAGGAGGAATTATAATGATCAACCCGCAAATGATGAAAAAAATCAAGCAGATGCAAGAAGACATCAAAAAAGTGCAGACACAAATCAATGAATCGACCTTTTACGGGCAAGCAGGTGGATCTGTTGTCAAGGTTGCGGTAAAAGGAACCAAGGAAGTGGTTTCGATAGATATCAATCAGGATGAAATTGATATGGATGATATCGAAATGTTGCAGGACATGATCGTGGCCGCTTTCAATGACGCGTTCAAAAAAGTTGATAAAGAACTTGAAGAATCTTTGGGAAGCGTAACACAAGGAATGAATATTCCAGGTATGTTTTGATGATTCTTCCGAAAGCTCTTGAAG
>CAYZPL010000111.1:0-4293 GCA_964480415.1 uncultured Candidatus Izemoplasmatales bacterium | reverse complement strand
ACGAACGTCTCCGTATCATACGACATAAAGACGCTCGTCTACGGCAAGGCGCAATACCTTTCCAATTACGACCAGATCGATTTCGGCGACCAGTTCATCCAAGTCGTCGCCGACAACAATCAGGTGATCACCGATTACAACCAGATTTCAGCGAACACAGTTAACAGCGACAGTTATGTGTTCACCTTCAAAAAGGCTGACGGAACAACTTACGATGTCACCTTGACGAAACAGACCGTAGAAGGATCCAGTACGAAACTATTCGGACTATATCTGAAAAACTACTATATTATCGACAAAGACAAGACAACTCCTAAATATACTGAAGGAACGACAAACATCGGCGGACCTTCAGGAGGTTTGATGCAGACACTGGCAATCTATAACATGCTTGTTCCGGAAGACATAACTCACGGGCTGAAAATAGCTGGAACCGGAACGATTGATTACGACGGTGTCGTCGGACCAATCGGCGCAGTCGACCAGAAGATAGCGACCGCGCATATGAACCATGTGGATATTTTCTTCATCCAGACATTGCCGAAAACAAACCCTAGGTATACGATAGACAATTATCAGGAAGCTTTGACCGCCTGCCAAAATCAGGGGATCGATCCAACCGGGTGGCTGGTTCCTGTCACAAGTTTCCAAGACGCGCTGGATTATTTGAACGGGTTAGGTGGTAACCAATGAAAAGATATTTAGAATTGAAAAAATCGCTTAATGCCGAGATAAGTTTCAAAGATAGATTCGATGCTTTTACAGGAGCGTTCATCTATGCAACATTCATCCTGTTTCCATTCCTGTTCATGTTGATTGAAGCATCCATCGTCTTAATGTATATCTTGACTTTATGGGTCATACTAATTATAATTGTTTTGTTTTTATATATATTTATTATGCAATTGTTCTGGAGAAAAAGCATACTGCTCAAGAATCCGGAAATAAAGACCGACACAAAAAAGATAGTTATTTATCATACTCTTTTCGTCAATACCTTTATTCTGGCTGGCGGGCTGATATTCCTTTTTGTTTTGGTTCCGATATTATGGAAATAGGTGGGAAATTATGTACAAATTCATTGCTTTGATACTCGTGCTTCTAGGATTGGATCAATTATCCAAAGCTCTCATCGTCGCTAATATGACGGAAGGTTCTTCCATTAATGTCATCGGCGATTTTTTCAGGATATCGTATTCCAGAAATTCCGGGACGGTTTTTGGTTTCTTCCAGGGACTTTCCAGCCAATATTACATCTTTCTGATATTCTTCCTGATTGCAGGCATAATTTTCGGAATACTGTTTTTCAAGAACGATTTTTCTGACAAAAGAACAACTGTTTACGCCTTGGCGTTGAGTCTTCTGATCGCAGGTGCTTTCGGAAACTCCATCGATAGAATTTTCCAACCCGGACATACTGTTGTCGACTGGATCGATTTCAACGGTATCTGGCGCTATGTTTTCAACTTCGCGGATGTCTGCCTCAATGTGGGAATAGTCCTGTTCCTGGTCGATACATTCTTCCTCGAACCGAAAAGAAAGAAGCCGGCCAATGGATGAAGTCTATTTTGAGTACATAGTCAAGGAACATGACAAGTTCGGTCGCATCGACAAGTTCCTTGCGGAACTTAATAAGGAACTGTCCCGTTCAACGATTAAGAAGCTCATTGATGAAAAAAAAGTATTGGTAAATGGCTTTAGCACCAAGGCAAGTTATACGGTCAAGCCCGACGACCTCTTGGAAATCACGGAAGTGGATTTCTCCGAAGTGGAGATTGTTCCGGTCGAAATGGATCTCGATATCGTCTATGAAGACGAAGAAGTGATTGTTTTAAACAAGCCATCAGGCCAGGTTGTGCATCCCGCACCAGGACATTATCAGGACACGCTTGTTAACGGACTGATGTACTATATAAACAATCTTTCCGACATAAATGGAGAGATGCGTCCGGGTATCGTCCATCGGATCGACAAGGACACGAGCGGACTTCTGATGGTTGCGAAAAACAATTATTCCCATCATGTCCTGGCGGAAGAGCTAAAAAACAAAGAAACCAAAAGAGAATACATCGCACTGGTCAAAGGCATCATCAAAAACAAAAAAGGCCGTATCAACGCACCTATCGGCAGGTCAAGGTCCAACAGGTTGAAAATGGATGTCACCGAACATGGCAAGGAAGCAGTTACGAATTTTGAGGTTCTGGAGAATTTCATGGACACGACTTTGGTGAAATGCATACTTGAAACCGGTAGAACCCATCAAATCAGAGTGCATTTTGCATACATTGGCCATCCTTTGGTGGGCGATTTCGTTTATGGCAATGAGAAAAGCAATGATTTCGGTCAGTATCTTCATGCGAAAACGTTGGGATTCACACATCCGAAAACAGGCGAATGGATGGAATTCGATTCGGATCTGCCGAAAGAATTCCAAGATAAAATAAATGAATTGAGAGAAGAATCGAACAAGAACAAATGAGTTCTTGTTCTTTTATTATAAAAAAAACATCCCTGATTTGGGATGTTTTGATTTTGTCTTTGTCAAGTGAAAATCTCCACCAGAAATCTTGCCCAGAACAGATAGATGCTGAGACCTACACTGAGAACCGGAATGACTATAGTGACGATATGTATAATTTGATTGTATTTGAATATCAGTCTGGCAGACAAAATGATGCAGACAATCAATGAAATAGGATTTATCACGAAAAACGTGAACTTTTCCAAACCCCAGATAAAGGCTGAATTAATTTCCCACCAGCCAAAATCCGAAGCTGTCTGAAAAAAAGTAACAGCAAAACAAAAAACCGATAATATCGTAAAAATCCAAGCTGCTCTCGCACCCTTCATAATTCCCCTCCTGTAAAAAAAACTTATATTAAATCGGCATAATGTCCAATATCGATAGTGCCAAAATCTGTAGTATCGACCTCGTGTGTTTTGCCAATCAATTCATATGTCGTGAAATCAACCAATGTTTCCCTGAACTTTATCGGATCAGAAAGTCCGACGCTGGTATGGACTATATGTCTATCTTTGTTTCTCTCTATATAACGGGACAGAAGAACATCCGGATCGGCCGTCAATATGAAATTCGTGACCTCGATGTTGTGGCTAGATGCGATCTCGTTCAAAGTTTTTATTTCGTTTGGTCGGAAATTGCTTTCCAGAATGATCACGTCATTCGATTCAAGACTCTTCAACAAGACGTATTTCATGATGGAAAAGGTTGCGAAAGACAATTTCAGATTTTCTTCACGATTCGAAAATCCGATCTCGTCCCCAAGGATTTCCTTGATGTCGTCCTTGACCAAGACCAAAGCACCGATCTTCTTGGCGAGATTGTTGGCGAAAGTAGATTTTCCAGCGGCCAGATGCCCCATGACCAGTATCATTTTCTTCATATTTCCAGTTTTTCCTCCGTCATATAACTATTCTATACTTTAGCCGTTTCATGTTCAAGGTGTCAGATAAAAATGTCCTAAAAAAATCAAAAACAGAAAGTGTATTGACAAAAAAGCAGACAAGTAATAATATATAAGTGACCACTAGGTCACGGAGGTGATGCCTATGAATGAAAACCTATCTATGAAAGAAAGAATATTGATAGCGGCCAAAGAGGAATTCGGAAAGAAAGGATACCTGCAGGCATCGACCAATAATATCCATACCAAAGCAGGTGTTTCCAAAGGACTGGTCTTCAAAGTCTTCGGTTCCAAAGCCAACTTGTTTTATGAGCTATTCCGTGATTCACTTGACAAGATGATCAAAGCTATGGACAAGGAAAACTTGGACCAGGAAAAGGACATCATCAAGAAAATCACCGACATCGCCGCATGGAAGATAGCTTATGCCAGCGAACACAAGGACGATATCAACATCATGCTTGAAGCATTGTCCAATACTCCTCCCGAGTTAAAGGACAAAATGGCAAATCATATCCAAGATCTTTTCGCCTTCAACATGGACAGATATTTCGAAGAGATCGATATGACTGATATTGATGAGAGATACACCAAAGAAGATGTCAAGAAATATCTCACGATAGCCACCCAAGGAATCCAGCAGATTTATCTGAACAGGATTCTGACCATGGATGACTTCGACGAGATAAGAGAAGAGATAATGGAATTATTCTATATTTTGATGAAAGGCATGAAAAATAAGTAGAAAGGATTACACTGAAAACTTTCGTTCATATAGTGTAATAATAGGTGGAAAGATGTTTAAAGTTGAAGATTTGAGGTTCAAATACCCCAACAACAAAGAAGATGTAATTAAAGGCATCAATTT